>NZ_JSYI01000098.1:0-43066 GCF_001023515.1 Diaphorobacter sp. J5-51
GGCGTTCAGACTCTACCGCGCTGGTCTGGTTTAAAGATACAAGCGCGCTCAGGCTGCCGTAGTCGAGGCCATACTGCTTCAAGCCGCCGGTCTTGAAGTTCTCGATCAGCACGTCGCTCTGCTGCGCCAGGCGCCGCACTAGCTCCTGCCCCTCGGGCCGCGTGATGTCGATGGTCACCGACTGCTTGTTGCGGTTGGTGCACATGTAGTAGGCCGACTCCCCCGTGGGCGCGCCGCTGGGGTCGGTCACGTAGGGCGGGCCCCAGGCGCGCGTGTCGTCGCCGCTGCCGGGGCGCTCCACCTTGATGACCTCGGCGCCCAGGTCACCCAGCGTCTGGGCGGCCCAGGGGCCGGCCAGCACGCGCGACAGGTCCAGCACCTTCACGTGCTGCAGCGCGCCGGGTTGCAGGGCGGGCGGTGAGGTCATTGCAGCGGCACCTTGGCCTGGGTGACGATGCGCTTCCACAGCGCGATCTCGTTCTTCTGGAACTCGTGCATCTGGGCGGGGCCGCCGGTCATGGGCGTGGCGCCCAGGCGCTCGTAAAAGGCGCGGGTCTCATCCATCTTGGAGATGGTGGTGAACAGCTCGGCCAGCTTGGCGGTCTCGGCCGCGGGTGTCTTGCTGCTGACCATCGCGCCCACCCAGGTGTAGGCCTCGAAGCCGGGCAGGCCAGCCTCGCTGGCGGTGGGCACGTCGGGCGAGGTGGCCACGCGCTTGTCCGCCGCCACGGCCAGCACCTTGACGCGCCCGCCCTTGGCCAGCTCCTGCACGGCCGTGACTTCGGCAAAGGCGTAGTCCACGGTGCCCGCGGCGAGGGCGGTCATGGTCTCGCCGGCGCCCTTGAACGGCACATGCACGGTCTGCACGCCGGCGCTGTCGTTGAGCAGCTCGCCCATGAGCTGGTAGCCGGCCGAGCCGGCGCCGAAGTTCACCTTGCCCGGGTGGGCCTTGGCATAGCTGACCAGCCCCTTGAGGTCGGCAAACGGCGCCTGCGGGGCCGTGGCCAGCATGGCGGGCGAACGCATCATCATGGTCAGCGGCGCAAAGTCCTTCACCGGGTCGTAGGGCAGCTCCTTGAACAGCGCCGCGTTCACCGCCAGGGTGGAGTTGCTGCCGATGAAGACGGTGTAGCCGTCGGCCGGGGCCGAGAGCACCTGCTTGACCGCGATGAAGCCGTTGGCGCCGGGCTTGTTCTCCACCACCACGGACTGGCCCGTGAGGTCCTGCAGCTTGCGCGCAAAGTAGCGCGCCGAGGTGTCGGTGCCGCTGCCGGGCCCGAAGGGCACGACGAACTTGAGGGTCTTGGACGGGAAGGCCTGCGCCTGCACGGCGGGCGCGAGGGCGGCGCCCAGGGCCACGAGGCTGGCGCCCGCCAGGGCGCGCAGGGTGGTTCTGCGGTGGAATGCCATGTGCAATGTCTCCTTGGAGTTTCTGCTCCGCTACGGTGCCCCGCAAAGGGGTCGGAGTTGGCACTCTAGGCAGCACCTTGCATGCTGTCTAATATTAAGAATTTAGATTTCAATACTTTTTTCATATCACATGAACCTCCGGCAACTCAGCCAGTTCGTCGCATTGGCGGAAACCGGCAACTTCCACCGCGCGGCCGAGCGCCTGCACATGGCGCAACCGCCCCTGTCGGTGTCCATCCGCAAGCTGGAGGAAGAACTCGGCAGCCCCCTGTTCGAGCGCACCACCACGGGCGTGGTGCTCACCCCGGCCGGCGAAGCCATGCTGAGCGACGCCCGCCGCGCGCTGTTCCACGCCCAGCAGTGCCGCCAGGCGGTGCAGGACGCGCGCGAGGGCGAAGGCGGGCTGCTGCGCCTGGGCATCATCGGCTCGGCCACCTATGCGCTGCTGCCGCAACTCATCCCCTCGCTGCGCCAGCGCTATCCGCAGATCGAGTTGGAGCTGAGCGAAGCCACGTCGTCCGAGATCCTGGAGGGGCTGGTGTCGCGGCGCTTTGATGCCGGCCTGCTGCGCTACCCGGTGCTGGACCCGAGCGGCTTCGAGCTGCTGCCGCTGGACCGCGACGACTTCGTGCTGGCCGTGGCCGAGAGCAGCCCGCTGGCGCAGCGCGACGCCATCGCGCTGGCCGAGGCCGCGCACGAGCCCTTCATCATGTACCCGCAGCACAAGGTGCCCAGCCTCTCGGCCCTGGCCATGATGCGCTGCCAGTTCTCTGGCTTTTCGCCGCGCGTGGCGCAGGAGGCGATGCAGGTGCAGACCATCATGAGCCTGGTGGCTTCGGGCCTGGGCGTGGGCCTGGTGGCCAGCGTGGCGCGGCAGGTGGTGCCGCGCGGCGTGAAATGCCTGGCGCTCACCGACAACCCGCCGGGCTTTCACGTGGGCATTGCGCTGGCGCGCCTGGCCGGCGGCACCAGCCGCGTGGTGGAGCGCTTCACGGAGCACGCGCTGCGCTTTGCCAGCGTGCCGCGCGTGGAAGGCGAGAACTGGGACAAACCGGGCTGAACCGCCCGTCCATCAAGCGCGAGCAGCTATCTTTTATGAAGCAACCGCCGCCGCACGTTGCCGCGCAAAGTCCACGTACCACGCCAGGCAGCCGGGGTTGGCCATGGCGTCCGGGTTGACCACCTTGTCCATCGACTGGCCCAGCAGCAGCTTCTTGACGGGCAGCTCCTGCTTCTTGCCGCTCAGCGTGCGCGGCACCTCGGCCACCTGCACGATTTCGTCGGGCAGGAAGCGCGGGCTCAGGCTGGCGCGGATGGCGTCGTTGATCCGCGCGCGCAGGCCGTCGTCCAGCACCAGGCCGCTGCGCAGCACCACGAACAGCGGCATGTAGCTGGCGCGGCCCAGGTATTCCAGGTCCACGACCAGGCTGTCGAGCACCTCGGGCAGGGCCTCGACGGCGCTGTAGATCTCGCTCGTGCCCATGCGCAACCCGTGGCGGTTGATGGTGGCGTCGCTGCGGCCGTAGATCACGCAGCCGGGGCGGGCGCTGGAGCCGATCTCGATCCAGTCGCCGTGGCGCCAGACGGCCCCGGCCTCGGGCCCCAGATCCCCGCCGCCGGGCCTGCGGCCATGGCCGGGCGGGTACATGTCGAAGTAGCTGGCGCGGTAGCGCGCGCCATCGGCGTCGCCCCACAGGAACAAGGGCATGGACGGGATGGGCTGGGTGCACACCAGTTCGCCCACGGCGTCCAGCACCGGGCGGCCCTGCTCGTCCCAGGCCTCGACGGCTGCGCCCAGCATGCGGCACTGCATGCGCCCGGGCGTTTGCGGCAGCTCGCGATTGCCGCCGATGAAGGCGCCCGCGAAGTCGGTGCCGCCGGAGATGTTGCACCACCAGACCTGAGGCACGCCCGCGCTGGCCAGGAGTTGCGATCCCCACCGCTGCACTTCGGCAGGCAGCGGCGACCCCGTGGAGCCCAGCACGCGGATCGCCGACAGATCGCCGCAGGCCGCAGGGGTGATCCCGGCCTTCATGCAGTGGCCGTAGAACGCGGCGCCAGCGCCGAAGAAGGTCACGCGCTCCTCTGCTGCCATGCGCCACAGCACCGTCCAGTCGGGCCGCTCCTTGCTGCCGCCGGGGTTGCCGTCGTACAGCACGCAGGTGGTGCCGCCCAGCAGGCCGCCGACCTGGGCGTTCCACATGATCCAGCCGGTGGAGCTGTACCAGTGGTAGCGCTCGCCCAGGGAGTTGGGCGCGTAGCTGCAGCCGATGTCGTTGTGCAGCACCGCCAGCTGCAGCATCACCAGCATCATGCCGCCATGGCCGTGCACGATGGGCTTGGGCAGGCCGGTGGTGCCGCTGGAATAGACGATCCACAGCGGGTGGTCGAACGGCAGCCACGCCGGTTCAAAGGCCGCAGTCTCTGCATCATTTCGGGCGATGACGCTTGCGTAGCAAGCGGTATCAGCTACTGTTTTTGAAGCATCCAGGTTGTTCACCAGCACCACGTGGCGCAGCGTGGGCAGTTGCGCGCGCAGCTCCGCCAGCACGTCGCAACGGTCGTGGTCGCGCCCCCCATAGGTGACGCCGTCCACGGCCAACAGCACCGTCGGTGCGATCTGGCGGAAGCGGTCCAGCACCGCGTGCGTGCCCATGTCGGGCGCGCACAGGCTCCACACCGCACCGATGCTGGCGCAGGCCAGGAAGGCGACGATAGTCTCGGGGATGTTGGGCAGGTAGGCTGCCACGCGATCGCCGGGCCGTACGCCTTGGGCCCTCATGTGCAGCGCCAGCGCCGCCACCTGCCGGCGCAGCGCGGGCCAGGACAGCTCGCGGCGCTCGCCGCGTTCGTTGCGGCCGATGAGGGCCGGCTGGCCCGCGGCCTGTGCGGCGTTCACATGGCGCAGCACCTGGCGCGCGTAATTCACCTGCGCGCCGGGGAACCACTGCGCGCCGGGCATCACGTTCTTTGCGAGTACCGCGCGGTGCGGCGTGGGCGACTGCAGGTCGAAATAGTCCCAGACGCTCTGCCAGAAGGCGTCCAGATCGGTGGTGGACCAGCGCCATAGCGCGTCGTAATCGTCAAAGCGCAGGCCGTGCTGCGCCTGCAGCCCATCCTGGTAGCGGCGTATCTGGGGCGCGTAAGGCGGGTGTGTTGGGGGGATGTTGTGGTGTGTCTCCATGCGCACAGCCTAGCGCGGTAGCGGTCGCCGTGCGCGCCACGCACGTGACAACTGGCCGGTCGCACCTGGCCTCAGCGCCGCGGCTGCTCCGTCACGCTGGTGATGGCATAGCCCTTGTCACGCAGCTGCCGTCCGGGCTCGGGAATACCAAGGTCGTTCCAGTGCGCCTGGGTTTCGTCCCGTTCCACGGCGCGGTGCTCGCAGTTCCAATCGGTATTGATGGCCTCCTGCGGTATGGGCTTGCCCTCGGGCACGGCCAGATGGGAATAACGCCCCTCGGCTTCGGATCGGCGGTAGATGTCCACGCGCATGTCGGGTCCTTTGCTTGCTGGTTGCAGGGTTCTCCACTGTAGTGAGACCATCGCCCGCCCGGCGTAGGACGCGGCCGCATGGCCGCCGTGCTTGACGCAAGGCAAGATCGCCGCTTTCCGCCCTGCCGACAATTGCCCGCTGTTGCCACTGCCGGCGGCCTGTTTCTGAATCATGACAACACAAGACGTTTCCTCTCAGCGCAGCGACGTGCTCATCGTGGGTGCGGGGCCTGCCGGGCTGTCGCTGGCGGCCTCGCTGGCCCAGGCTGGCATGCAGGTGACGGTGCTGGAGCAGCAACCCGCTTCCACGCTGGCCGCGCCCCCGGCCGACGGGCGCGAGATTGCACTCACCCACCCCAGCGTGGCGACGCTGCAGCGCATCGGCAGCTGGCAGCGCCTGGCCGCGCACGAGGTCGGCCTGCTGCGCGAGGCGCAGGTGCACGACGGCCCCGTGGGCCAGCGCGGGGCCATGCAGCTGCACGCAGGCGGCAGTGGCGTCCAGCATCTGGGCTGGATCGTGCCCAACCACGCGCTGCGCCGCACGGCCTACGAGGTAGCCGCGCACACGCCCGGCGTACGACTGGTCACCGAGGCGCGCGTCACGCGCGTGGCCGTCACGCCCGCGCATGCCGAGCTGGAATACACCGACACCCGCAACCTCGACGCAGCGCCCCTGCGTCTGCAGGCCCCGCTGCTGGTGGCTGCCGACAGCCGCTTTTCCGCCACGCGGCGCCAGTTGGGCATTGGCGCGGCCATGCACGACTTCGGCCGCACGGTCATCGTCTGCCGCCTGCGCCATGAGCTGCCCCACCACGAGGTCGCGCACGAGTGCTTCGGCTACGAGCAGACGCTGGCGATCCTGCCGCTGCCGGGCGACCTGGTCGATGGCGCGCCGATGTGCTCGGCCGTGGTCACCACCGGCGCGGCGCATGCGCAGGAGCTGCTGGCACTGCCCCCTGAGGCATTCGCCGCACGCGTACAAGCCCAGTTCAAGGACCGCCTGGGCGCCATGCGACTGGTGGGCGAGCGCCACGCCTACCCGCTGGTCGCCGTGTATGCGCACCGCTTCGCCGCCGCGCGCTGCGCGCTGCTGGGTGACGCGGCCGTCGGCATGCACCCGGTGACGGCGCACGGGTTCAACCTGGGGCTGGCGGGTGTGGACAGCCTCACGCGCGCACTCACCCAGGCACGCGAGCGCGGCGCGGACATCGGCGCCGCCAGCGTGCTGGAGGGTTACGCGCGCGGCCATCACCGCCACGCCTGGCCGCTGTACCAGGGCACGAATGCCATCGTGCGCCTGTACACCGACGACCGGCCGCTGCCCCGCCTGCTGCGCCAGGTGGTGCTGGCGGGCGCCAACCGGCTGCCGCCCCTCAAGGGCGCCATCGTGAGCCAGCTCACAGGCCGGCGCCCCGCCTGGCCCAGCGCCGCACCTTAGCGCGCACACCGTGATCCAACTGGAGGGGCAGGCGTTCGCTGCCTGTCCCGGCCTGCGTCCTGCGGCACACCCACCCATAATGGCCGCATGGACAACCTGTTGGACCATCTCAGCGAGACCGTCACCCGCGCACGCACCGTCGAAGAGCTCACCCGGCCGCTGCTGGAGCTGCTGGAAGACATCACCGGGTTCGAATCCACCTACCTCACGGTGGTGGACCTGGAGCGGGGTGTGCAACGTGTGCTGTACGCGCGCAACACGCGCCAGATGCAGATCCCCGAGGGACTGAGCGTGCCCTGGCACGATACGTTGTGCAAACGCGCGCTGGACGAGGGCCGCCCCTTCACCGCCGACGTGGGGCAATGCTGGGGCGATTCGCAGGCCGCGGCGGCGCTGGGCATCCAGACCTACGCCAGCACACCGGTGCGCATGGCCGACGGCCAGCTCTACGGCACGCTCTGCGCCGCCAGCGACGAGCGCCAGGAGCTCACTTCGCAGGCGCGCAACGCGCTGACGCTGTTCGCGCGGCTCATTGGCCAGCAGGTCGAGCGCGAGCTGCTGCTGCAGCAATTGCTGCAGGCCAATGCCCGGCTGGCGGCCTATGCGGCGACCGATGCCCTTACCGGCCTACCCAACCGCCGCGCGCTGCGCGAGATGCTGCACCAGCAACTGGCGCAAGGCGCGCGCCAGGGCACGGCGGTGCTGATCGCCTTCATGGACCTGGACGGTTTCAAGGCGATCAACGACACCTATGGCCACGAGGTGGGCGACCTCTTCCTGGCCGACATGGCCGAGCGGCTGCGCGGCGCGGCGCGCGCGCAGGACTTCGTCGCACGCTACGGGGGCGATGAGTTCGTGGCCGTAGGCCCCGGCCCCGCGCCCGGCCCGGCGCTGGAGGCGGCCCGCCAGGGGTTCGGCCAGCGCCTGGCACAGGCCACGCGCGGGCGCTTTGGCGGGGCGGACGCCCCCATCGACTACGCCGGCGCCAGCGTGGGTGTGATCGCCGTGCTCCCCAACGGCATGACGGCCGATGAGGCGCTGCGCGAGGCCGACCGCGCCATGTACGCCGCCAAGAAGGCGCGCCGCGCCGTGCGCTGAACAAGCCCCCGCACGGGCATGCGCGGCAGGGGGCCGGGATAATCCGCCGCTCTGCCAGCCCCCTCCACCCCTTTGCCCATGCCCGCAGCCCTGCCCCGCGTGCTGTCCGTCATCCCGCCGATGACGCAGCTCAACACGCCCTACCCCTCCACCGCCTACCTCACGGGCTTTCTGCGCTCGCGCGGCGTGCCGGCGTGGCAGGAGGACCTGGCGATCGCGCTGGTGTTGCGGCTGCTCTCGCGCGACGGTCTCGCGCAGGTCGCCGAAAGGGCGCGGGCCCTGCCCGCAAACGCGCAGAGCCCGGCGGTGCAGTCCTTTCTTGCACAGCAGGAGCGGTACCTGGCCACCATCGGCCCAGCCATGGCCTTTTTGCAGGGGCGCGACAGCACCCTCGCGCACCGCATCGTGGGCCGCCACTACCTGCCGGAGGGGCCGCGCTTCGCGGCGCTGGACGTGTACGAGGACGACGGCAGCGGTGACCCGCTGGGATGGGCCTTCGGCGCCCTGGGCCTGACCGACAAGGCCAAGCATCTGGCCACGCTGTACCTCAATGACCTGGCGGATGTGCTGCAGGGCGCCGTGGACGCGCGTTTCGAGTTTGTGCGATACGCCGAACAGCTCGCCGGCAGCCAGCCCACGTTCGACCCGCTGGCTGACGCGCTGGCGCAGGCGCCGACCTTCGTGGACGAGGTGCTGCAGCAGCTCACCCATGAGGCCGTCGCGCGCCACCAGCCCGGCGTGGTGCTGCTCTCAGTGCCCTTCCCGGGCTCGGTGTACGGCGCGTTTCGCATTGCCCAGGCCCTCAAGGCACAGCACCCGCACATCGTCACCGTACTGGGCGGCGGCTTCGTCAACACCGAGCTGCGCGAGCTGGCCGACCCACGGGTGTTCGATTTCTTCGACTACGTGACGCTGGACGCCGGCGAGCGCCCGCTGCTCGCGCTGCTGGAGCACCTGCAAGGCCAGCGCGGGCGCCAGCGGCTGGTGCGCACCTTTGTGCGCAATGACGATGGCGCCGTGCAGTACGTCCACCTGGCGGAGCCCGACGTCGCCTTTGCCGAGATCGGCACGCCCACCTGGGACGGCCTGCCGCTTCAGCGCTATCTGTCGCTGCTGGACATGCTCAACCCCATGCACCGGCTGTGGAGCGACGGGCGCTGGAACAAGCTCACCGTGGCGCACGGCTGCTACTGGAAGAAGTGCAGCTTCTGCGACGTGAATCTGGACTACATCGGCCGCTACGAGGGCGCCAGCGCCCAGGTGCTGGCCGACCGCATCGCGGCCATCGTGGCCGAGACCGGGCAGACCGGTTTTCACTTCGTCGATGAAGCCGCGCCACCCAAGGCCCTCAAGGCGCTCGCGCAGGAGCTGATCGCACGCGGCACCGGCATCTCCTGGTGGGGCAACGTGCGCTTTGAAAAGACCTTCACGCCCGAGCTGGCCGAGCTGCTGGCCGACGCGGGCTGCATCGCCATCTCGGGCGGGCTGGAGGTCGCCTCCGATCGGCTGCTGGGCCTGATGAAGAAGGGTGTCAGCGTGGACCAGGTGGCACGCGTGACCCGTGCCTTCAGCGACGCCGGCATCCTGGTGCACGCCTACCTGATGTACGGCTTTCCCACGCAGACCGTGCAGGACACGGTGGACGCGCTGGAATACGTGCGCCAGCTGTTCGAGAACGGCTGCATCCAGAGCGGCTTCTTCCACCGCTTTGCCTGCACCGTGCATTCACCCGTGGGGCAGAACCCCGAGGAATACGGCGTGACCCTGGCCCCGTTGCCGCCGGGCGGCTTTGCCAAGAACGACGTGGCCTTTATCGACCCCACGGGCGTGGACCACGACGCGCTGGGCGCGGGGCTGAAGAAGGCCATCTACAACTACATGCACGGCATCGGGCTGGAGCAGGACGTGCGCATGTGGTTCCCCTTCCACGTGCCCAAGACCACGGTGCGGCCAGGCCGCATCGCGCGCGCCCTGGCGGCGCGATAGCTATTGTTTTAATAGCCTCTCGCGCTTTCCCCGCAAAGCGTTGCGCTCACCGCGCGTACACTACATGCCCGGTATTTCTGAGCAACGAGGTGTCCTATGTGGTGGCAGCAGCAACGTTTTTCGGCACAAGGGCGCTGGCAGGCCATTGCAGAGCAGACGGCCGTGGTCGAAGTGGATGTCCAAGGCGCGGTGCGCGAAGTGAACGCGCGGTTTTGTGACCTGCTGGGCTACCAGCGTGCCGAATTGATCGGCCTGCCCCAAACGATTTTCTATCCGCCGGAATACGTTGCCAGCCCTGCCTTTCAGGCCAATTGGCGGCGCCTGTGCGGCGGCGAATTCGTGCAAGGCACGGCGCAGCGCCGCTGCAAAAACGGCACCGTGGTCTGGGTGCAGGGCATGTTCTACCCCGTGCGCGATGCCCGCGGCCGGGTGGAGCGCATCGTGGGGCTGGTTTACGACGTGACCGCCACGCAAGAGCAGACGCAGCGCGCCCATGCCATCCTGGAGGCCATCGAACGCTCCATGGGAGTGATCGAGTTCGACCTGCAAGGCCATGTGCTGCGCGCCAACGACAACTTTCTGCACACCATGGGCTACACCCGCCAGAACCTGGTGGGCCAGCACCACCGCATCTTGTGCCCGCCCGCGTTCGCGCAAAGCAGCGACTACCTGCGCTTTTGGGACGATTTGCGCGCGGGCGTGTATTCCAAGGGCAAGATCGAGCGCGTCGATGCGCGGGGGCGCACGGTGTGGCTGGAGGCGACGTACAACCCGGTGCTCGACCCTGACGGCGTGGTGAGCCACATCGTCAAGTTCGCCACCGACATCACCGCGCGTGTGCAGCAGGCGCAGGCGCGCGAGCAGGGCGTGAACACGGCGTTTGCCGTGGCGCAGGAGACGCAGCAGCTCTCCGAAGAAGGCACGCAAACCATCGTCGACGCCACGGCGCGCATCCAGTCGATCGCCCAGCTGTTCGAGGACACCGCGGCCCGCGTGCACGAACTCGGGCGCAAGACCGAGAGCATCGCCGCCAGCGTGCAGGGCATACGCCGCGTGGCCGACCAGACCAACCTGCTGGCCCTCAACGCGGCGGTGGAGGCAGCGCGCGCCGGCGTGGCCGGGCGCGGCTTTGCCGTGGTGGCCGAGGAGGTGCGCAAACTCGCCGGCGACAGCCGCACCGCCACCAACGACATCCACCAGACCATCCAGGCCGTGCTGCAGGAGATGCGGGCGATGATCGACCACATCCAGGGCGGCGTGGCGGCGGTGGAGCAGGGTGCCCAGCTGTCACGCCAGGCGCGCGACGCCATCGAGCGCATCCGCGAGGACGCACACAAGGTGGTTGACGTGGTGCAGGAGCTGCACGCGCTCGAGACCGGCAAGCCGGGGCGCTGAGGGCCTGGCAAACCTGGGCCCCGTGACGGCAGAAAACGGCCCCGCCACGCTCGGCAGGCCGGCGGCAATGGGCCCGTCTGGCACCCCTGGGTGATAGCGCACTCCTGCACACTCCTGATTTGATAGCTGTTTGCGCTTGCCACACAAGCGCCAGAGGCCCATCTAACCTCTAAAATCAGCGCTTTCACACAAGGAGAGCCCCATGGCCCTTTTGCAATGGAATGAGCGCCCGGCGCAGGTGCTGCAGGGTGGCGGCGTGATCGGACCGGATGAGCGGCTGCCCTGGGCGCAGACCGGGCTGATGGGCATCCAGCACGTCATCGCCATGTTCGGCGCCACGGTGCTGGCGCCCATCCTGATGGGGTTCGACCCCAACGTGGCGGTGCTGATGAGCGGCATCGGCACGCTGATCTTCTTCTTCATCACCGGTGGCAAGGTCCCGAGCTACCTGGGCTCGTCGTTCGCCTTCATCGGCGTGGTGATCGCGGCCACGGCCTATGCAGGCAAGGGCCCCAACGCCAACATCGGCGTGGCGCTGGGCGGCATCATCGCCTGCGGCCTGGTGTACACGCTGGTGGGCGTGGTGGTGCACCTGGTGGGCACGGGCTGGATCGAGCGCTTCATGCCCCCGGTGGTCACCGGCGCGGTGGTGGCCGTGATCGGGCTGAACCTGGCCGGCATCCCCATCAAGAACATGGCGGCCAACAACTTCGAGGCCTGGATGCAGGCCCTGACCTTCGTGTGCGTGGCGCTGGTGGCGGTATTCACCAGCGGCATGCTGCAGCGCCTGCTGATCCTGGTGGGACTGATCATCGCCAGCCTGCTGTACGCGCTGCTGACCAACGGCATGGGCCTGGGCAAGCCGATCGACGTATCGGGCATCGCCAACGCCGCCTGGTTTGGCCTGCCGCAGTTCCACGCGCCCGTGTTCAGCGCGCCCGCCATGCTGCTGATCGTGCCGGTGGTCATCATCCTGGTGGCCGAGAACCTGGGCCACATCAAGGCCGTGACGGCCATGACCGGCAAGAACCTGGACCAGTACATGGGCCGCGCCTTCATCGGCGACGGCGTGGCGACGATGGTGAGCGGCGCGGTCGGCGGCACGGGCGTGACGACGTACGCCGAGAACATCGGCGTGATGGCCGCCACGCGCATCTACTCCACGGCGGTGTTCCTGGTCGCGGCGCTGCTGGCGGTGCTGCTGGGCTTCTCGCCCAAGTTCGGCGCGCTGATCCAGGCGATCCCGCTGCCGGTCATGGGCGGCGTGTCCATCGTGGTGTTCGGCCTGATTGCGATTGCCGGCGCCAAGATCTGGGTGGACAACCGGGTGGACTTCTCGCAGAACAAGAACCTCATCGTGGCGGCGATCACGCTGATCCTGGGCACGGGCGAATTCACGCTGAAGTTCGGCGACTTCGCGCTGGGCGGCATCGGCACCGCGACCTTCGGCGCCATCGTGCTGTACGCGGCCCTGAACCGTGGCAAGTAAGGCTGGGCGGGAGCGCCCAGGCGCTCCCGTATCCATAGCTGCTGGCGCTTATCCTGAAACGATTCAAGGCACTTTCCGCCTTGATAATCAATCGTAACAAGCGCCAGCAGCTCTTTTTTTAGTAGCAAACCGATCACCGCCGCAACAGCGACCACACCATCTCGATGCCCGCGGTGAGCAGGTCGAACTCGTCGCTGCGCGTGCCCTCCAGCCGTTCGCGCTGGCGCGCACGCTCCTCCCGCGCACGGTTGCGCTCCAGCGCCACCAGCGCGTCGGCCAGGGCGTCGGGCGAGGCGGCGTCCGCCGGCGCGGTCTGGCGGGCGGCGCTGCCGTGGCGCGCCAGGGCCTTGTCCACCGCCTGCGGGTCCAGCAGCGACAGGGCCGAGCGGCAGTAGGGGCAGGCGTGGTCGTGGCGGATGTCCACCGTGCCGCCGCAGCTTGTGCAGTTGATGGTGCCCACACGCTCGGCCAGCGCCTCGATCTCCATCGTGGACAGGTGCCGCACGAAGCCCTTCTCGACCATGAACGAACCAAAGGTCGAAAAGCGCCCGTGGCGCGCCGCGCAGCGGTAGGTGACGTAGCGCCCGCCCTGCGCCACGTCGTAGCCCTTGGCCAGCGCCTGGCTGCAGCGCGGGCAGCGCAGCCGGTCGGCCAGCGGGTGGTGCGCGTCGCCTCGGTGCTGGTGCAGCAGCTCGAACAGCTCCAGCACGGCCGCCGGCGCCAGGCGCGTGTTCTCCTGCGGGTCGAACCACATGCCCTGGCAGGCAAAGCACAGGTCCAGCTCCAACGTGCCTCCGGTGCTGGCGGCAAAGCGCCGGATCTCGGTGGGCTGGCGGCACGAGGGGCAAAGCGGCGTGAACGGCATGGTGGACGCGATCGTACTGCCTGCCCGGCCGGTGCCGCGACGCGGCCGCGCCTGCGCGGGCGGCCTGCGTCAGCGCGGTGTAAGGCCAGGGTTATCCCTAGCCGCGCAAGGAGCCGCTGCTAAGATTTACGCTCTTTTTTGCGCCCCGCGCCAGCTGCCCGCCAGGCCTGCACGGGGCGCTTGTCCGTCTGGAGTTAGCGTGTCCACCTCGTCGTCCCCCCGTATCCAGCACCCCGGTCTGGCCCAGAAAATCATGAGCGCGGCCGAAGCCGCGGCCCTGATCCCGGCCGGCGCCAATATCGGCATGAGCGGCTTCACCGGCGCGGGCTATCCCAAGCAGGTGCCCCTGGCGCTGGCCGCGCGCATCGAGGCCGAGCATGCAGCAGGCCGGCCGTTCCAGGTCAACGTGTGGACGGGCGCCTCCACCGCGCCCGAGCTGGACGGCGCGCTGGCCAAGGTGAACGGCATCCACCAGCGCCTGCCCTTCCAGTCGGACCCGATTTGCCGCGACAAGATCAACGCGGGCGAGGTGCACTACCTGGACATCCACCTCTCGCACGTGGCGCAGCACGCCTGGTTCGGCTTCCTGGGCCCCATGCAGGTGGCCGTGGTGGAGGTGCTGGGTATCCTGCCCGACGGCCGGCTGATCCCCTCGGCCGCCGTGGGCAACAACAAGACCTGGCTGGAGATCGCCGACAAGGTGATCCTCGAGGTGAACTCGCTGCCCCCGATCGAGATGGAGGGCATGCACGACATCTACTACGGCACGGCCATCCCGCCGCGCCGCCAGCCCATTCACCTGACGCAGGCCACCGAGCGCATCGGCGAGCCCTACCTGCGCGTGGACCCGTCCAAGGTGATCGCGGTGGTCCAGACGCACCAGCGCGACCGCGACACGGCCTTCGGCAAGCCCGACGCAGTCTCCAACCAGATCGCGGCGCACATCATCGACTTCCTGGCCCACGAGGTGAAGGTGGGCCGACTGCCCAAGAACATGCTGCCGCTGCAGTCGGGCGTGGGCAACGTGGCCAACGCGGTGCTGACCGGGCTGCTGGACGGCCCGTTCGACGAACTGCTGGGCTTCACCGAGGTGCTGCAGGACGGCATGCTGGAGCTGATCAAGCGCGGCAAGATGACCGCGGCGTCGGCCACCGCGATCTCGCTGAGCAGCGAGGCGCTGAAGGACTTCAACGAACACATCGCCTTCTACCGCGACCGCATCGTGCTGCGCCCGCAGGAGATCAGCAACCACCCCGAGCTGGTGCGGCGCCTGGGCGTGATCGCCATGAACGCCATGATCGAGGCCGACATCTACGGCAACATCAATTCCACGCACGTGATGGGCTCGGCCATGATGAACGGCATCGGCGGCTCGGGCGACTATGCGCGCAACGGCTACCTGTCGTTCTTCGTCACGCCCTCGGTGGCCAAGGGCGGCAAGGTGAGCTGCATCGTGCCCATGGTCTCGCACGTGGACCACACCGAGCACGACACGCAGATCATCGTCACCGAGCAGGGCCTGGCCGACCTGCGCGGCCTGTCGCCACGCCAGCGCGCGCAGGTCATCATCGACAAGTGCGCGCACCCGGACTTCCGCCCGCTGCTGCAGGACTATTTCGACCGCGCGCGCAGCAAGGGCGCGCAGCACACGCCCCACATCCTGGGCGAGGCCTTGTCATGGCACGAGCGCTGCCTGGCCACGGGCAGCATGCTGCCCTGAGGGCCCAGCCGTCCCTGGCGTCCCGGGGCCTACACAAAGAACGGAGAACTGGCGCGCCCCAGGCAAGGGCCTGGACCGGCGGCGCCGCCCCATGGCCGTGGGGTGCGCCTCCTGCCCGCATCGCGCAGCAAATGCGAGAGCGGGACTGCGGGGCGCACTAGCTGCCTGCGCAGGCTGGGCGGTCCCGAAGGGCTGCCGCCTTGGGCAGCTGCACCGAGGCGCAAAGCGCCTCAGCGGTGCCGCTTTCAGGCGATGAAGCGGCCCGTGCTGCCCAGCACGCCCAGGTCGATGAAGCGCGAGCCCACGTAGGGCGCCTGGCCGCTGTAGTCCACCACGAAGCCGCCCAGGTCCAGGTTGCGGATGCCCGCCAGCGCCGCGCGCAGCTTGGGCTGGGTCACGTCCTTGCCGGCACGGTCCAGGCCTTCGATGAGCACGCGCGCGTTCACGTAGGCCTCCAGGCTGCCTTGCGAGAACTCGCTCTTGCCCTGCGCGCGCATGGCGGACTGGTAGTCGCGCACCAGCTGCAGCTTGGCGCGGTTGGGGTCGGGCACGATCATGGACAGCGCGAGGCCGCTGCCGTCCTCACCCAGCTGGCCCAGGCTGGCGCTGGGCAGCGTCACGCTCAGGCCGGCCATGAGCACGCCGGGCGATTCCTTCTTGATGCCGCGCACCAGGCCCACGGACACCGTGCCCGCGGTCGCCAGCAGCACGGCCGAGGGGCGCGCCGCGGCCACGGCCTGCAGCACCTGCGGCAGGTTCTTGCCGTCGGTGGCCACGGCCACCTGCACGGCGGGCTTCATGTTCAGTGCCGCCAGGGCGCGCGTGGCGTCCTCCAGCATTTCGCGGCCGTAGCCGTTGTCCAGGTACACCACGCCGATGCCCTTCAGGCCCATGCCCGCCAGTCGCTGGATGAGGCGCTGCACCTCGTCGGTGTAGCTGGCGCGCACATGGAACACGTTGCGCGTGGTCTTGCGCAGCGACGACGCGCCCGTGATCGGCGCCACGTAGGGAATACCGGCCTCTTCCACCAGCGGCACGATGGCCGCGTTGTTGGGCGTGCCCACGCACGACAGCAGCGCCAGTGCGCTGCCCTGGCCGATGATCTGCTTGACGTTGGCCAGCGTGCGCTCGGGGTCATAGGCGTCGTCCACCATCTGCAGCTGCAGCGTGCGCCCATGCACACCGCCGCGCGCGTTGGCCTGCGCGAAAGCAGCGCCCGCGCCCAGCTGGATGTCGGTGCCAAAGCCCAGCAGCGGGCCGCTCATGGCGGCCGAGCAGCCGATCGAGAGGGCCTTGGCGGACACGCCTGGCGCGTCCTGCGCACGGGCCGGGAGCACGAAGGCCGGCGCGGCCGCGAGGGCGGCGGCTCGGCCGGCTTGGAGGACAAACTGGCGGCGTTGCATGGTCAAAGGAATGTGTGGGTTGGATGGGAAGGCAGCCCCGCGGCGCCCCGGCCCGCTGGTGGGCCGCGCAAAGCACTGCGCACGGGAAACGGATAAGCTCCAAACGAGCAAACCGGTCGATTCTGGGCGTGTGGAGGTTGCAACTTCCGCCACCGAGCCCACCAATCGTGCCAAAGCCCGGAGCCGCTGCCGGGCGCAGCCCTGATGTGAGACCCCTCAGACCATGTCCCTCTGGAAAAAACCCACCACCCTCGCGCTGATCACCGCCTCCAGCGCCAACACCGCCGTGAGCCACCTAGGCATCGAGTTCACCGAAGTCGGCGACGACTTCCTGCGCGCGCGCGTGCCCGTGGACGAGCGCACGCGCCAGCCCTTCGGCCTGCTGCACGGCGGCGTGAGCGTGGTGCTGGCCGAGACACTGGGCTCGGTGGGCGCCTACCACGCCAGCCCCGAGGGCTGGCTGGCCGTGGGCCTGGACATCAACGCCAACCACCTGCGCGCCGCCAGGAGCGGATGGGTCACGGGCACGACCCGGCCGGTGCACATCGGCAAGACCACACAGGTCTGGCAGATCGACATGGTGAACGACGCGGGCGAGCTGACCTGCGTGTCGCGCATCACCATGGCGATGCTGGCGCCGAAATAAAGGCATCCCCCTGAGGCGCTGCGCGGCGTCTGCTGGCGTGGCCTGCTCCGCGGACTTCGGAAGGGCAGCATGACGAGGGATCGCGCGCCGGCACCGTTCCGGGCCGCAGTGGGACAATGGGTCCAATCGGGGTGTAGCGCCTGATGGATAAGCGCGAGCAGCTACTTTTTTAATAGCAACACCACCCCACTCGCGCCCAAAGACAGCGCCTGCGGCCTGCGCTGCGGCTTTCGGAAGGTTGGAGCGGGGTGATGGATTGCGCGCCGGCGCACCTGCCGCGTTGCGGTGACTTATGCGCCCCATCGTGTTATGCGTCCAATCGTGCCGCAGCGCTTGACCAGTCTGCGCTGGCAGCTACTTATTCAGTAGCATCGTTCTGGCGTGCCAGGCGCTCGCTCTTCCAGTAGACCTCGCTGCCGCCGTCCATGCGGTTGAGCGCGCGCGAGAGCACGAACAGCAGGTCGGACAGACGGTTCAGGTACTGGCGCGGCGCGGCGCGCATGGTCTCGTGCTGCTGCAGCGCCACCACGGAGCGCTCGGCACGGCGGGCCACCGTGCGGCACACATGGGCCTGGCAGGCGGCGCGCGTACCCGCGGGCAGGATGAATTCCAGCAGCCGCGGCAGCTCGGCGTTGTAGCGCGCGAGCGCGTTGTCCAGCTGCAGCAGCGCATCGTCCTTGAGCAGCTCGTAGCCGGGCATGGACAGCTCGCCGCCCAGGTTGAACAGCTGGTGCTGCACGTCGATCAGCAGCTCGCGCATGTCCGCGGGCAGCGGCTCGCACAGCAGCAGGCCGATGTGGGAGTTGAGCTCGTCCACGTCGCCCATGGCCTGCGGGCGGCCGCTGGCCTTGGACACGCGGGTGTTGTCGCCCAGGCCCGTGGACCCGTCGTCGCCGGTGCGCGTGGCGATTTGTGTCAGTCTGTTTCCCATGGCGCGTTTCCTCCTCATTCGGGGCCGGGGCGACGATTGTGCGTTACATCCGCCGGGCCATTGTGGAGACGGGCAACAGCGGGCAAAAGTGCTGGCTGCGGCATCCATGCTGCGGTGCAATGAAGGCCTGTTCAACTTCCACCGGAGCCGAATCGATGCCTCACACACCGCAACGACGCACCCTCCCCTCCTTCGATGCCCGCAGCGTGATGCTGTTTGCGGCGCTGACCGTGGGCGGTGCGGCGGCGCAGGCCCAGACGCCCAGCGCCCCCTCCGCACAACCGCAGTACCAGACGGGGCCGGGCCCAGCCACAACGCAGCCCAAAGCGACCTTTGGCGGCAGCAGCACGGCCACGCCCAGCGGCAGCAGCGCCAGCGCCTTTGAACGCGCCGATGCCAACCGCGACGGCCAGCTGAGCAGCGCCGAGGCGGGCCAGCTACCCGCCATCGCCAACCGCTTCCAGGCGCTGGACAAGGACAAGAACGGCAGTCTGTCCCGCACCGAATTCGAGGCCGGCAGCCGGTCTTGACGCTTAAAGGGACGGGCATGGTCAAGCATTGATTACGCACCCTTCGAGCGCAACGCCGTACCCGTCCTGGGCGGCCCGTCTGGGCGACCCCGCCCTCTCGGGCCGCCACCACCCCCCGCCTGCACTGTCCTCCAGGGTGCGGGCGGGGTTTTTCCTTGGATACACGCTAGGGCCTGTTCACACTATTTTTGCCAGATGCGTTGCGATCAAAAAGGGCCAGGCGCAAGGCGCCAAACGAAGCTGGGGTGCTACCCCAGCGAGGCTTGGCAACGCCGCGAATGGCCCTTTTTGATCGCAACCCGGAGGGAACGGAGTGAAAACCGCGCCATTCGTCGTTGCCCTCCTAGCCAAGGCCCCGGCCTTGGCGTCGTCACGCGCCTAGATTGGCGCGGTTTTCACGCCATTCGCACTGGCAAAAATAGTGTGAACAGGCCCTAGATCGGCCTTTCGCCACAGGCCGACCATGGTGGACTCTCAACACGCGGCCCGCAGGCCGCAGCCCGGACTTCTAGAATGGCCGCCACCCACGCGCCTTGAAGGAAGCCCGCCATGAACGCCCCCGCGACCACCGCCCATCTGCAACCCCTGACCACGCCGCGCCCCGTGCCGCAGGCGATGCTGGACGCGCTGGCCGCACGCTTTGGCGCGCAGTACTCGGCGGCGCAGGCGGTGTGCGAGCAGCACGGGCGCGACGAGGGCTCGCTACAGGCGCCCCCGCCGGCGGCCGTGGTGTTTGCCGAGAGCACGCAGGACGTGCAGGACGCCGTGCGCCTGGCCGCGCAGTATGGCGTGCCAGTGATCCCCTACGGCGCGGGCTCGTCGCTCGAAGGGCACCTGCTGGCCATCCAGGGCGGCATCAGCATCGACATGGGCCGCATGAACCGGGTGCTGTCCGTTGACGCCGACGACCTCACCGTGACCGTGCAGCCCGGTATCACGCGCAAGCAGCTCAATGAGGCGATCAAGGACACGGGCCTGTTCTTCCCCATCGACCCCGGCGCCGACGCCAGCATCGGCGGCATGGCTGCCACGCGCGCCAGCGGCACCAACGCCGTGCGCTACGGCACCATGCGCGAGAACGTGCTGGCGCTGGAGGTGGTCACCGCCCGTGGCGAGGTGATCCGCACCGGCACGCGCGCCAAGAAGAGCAGCGCCGGCTACGACCTCACGCGCCTGATGGTGGGCAGCGAGGGCACGCTGGGCCTTTTCACCGAGGTCACCGTGCGCCTGTACCCGCTGCCCGAGGCGGTGAGCGCGGCGATCTGCTCGTTTCCCACCATCGAGGCCGCCGTGCGCACCGTGATCCAGACCATCCAGCTCGGTGTGCCGATCGCGCGCGTGGAGCTCATCGACGCCAACAGCGTGCGCATGGTCAACGCCCACAGCAAGCTCCGTCTGCGCGAGGAGCCACTGCTGCTGATGGAATTCCATGGCTCGCCCGCCGGCGTGCAGGAACAGGCCGAGGTGGTGCAGGACATTGCACGCGAATGGGACGGCAACGCGTTTGAATGGGCCACCACGCCCGAGGAGCGCACGCGCCTGTGGACCGCGCGGCACAACGCCTACTTTGCCGCCGTACAGAGCCGCCCCGGCTGCAAGGCCATCAGCACCGACACCTGCGTGCCCATCAGCCGCCTGGCCGACTGCCTGCTCGACTCCGTGGCCGAGGCCGACGCGAGCGGCATCCCCTACTTCCTGGTGGGCCACGTGGGCGACGGCAACTTCCACTTCGGCTACCTGCTGGACCCGGCCGTCCCCGCCGAGCGCGAGACAGCCGAGCGGCTCAACCACCAGCTCGTGGCGCGCGCGCTGCGCCTGGGCGGCACCTGCACCGGCGAGCACGGCGTGGGCGTGCACAAGATGGGCTTTCTGGTGGACGAGGCCGGCGAAGGCGCGGTGGAGATGATGCGCGCCATCAAGCGCGCGCTGGACCCGCAGAACATCCTCAATCCGGGCAAGATCTTCGCGCTGTAGCCTGCGCCGCGGCGACCGCGCCGCCACTCCTGATTCAATAGCTGCAAGCGCTTGCTGCATAAGCGCTAGGGCCTTTTTTACCCTTGTTTTCCGCACAACGGGCCCGAGCGCGCGGGCAATAAAAAGCCCAGCCGGTCCGCGGCTGGGCTGGGGGCAGGCGCTCCACCACCCGGCACCACGCGGACCACGCCGCGCGGCACCGGCGCGGCTTTCAGGCGCCGAACAGCTTGTTGGCCGTCTCGGCCACCAGACGGCCCTGGAAGCGTGCGCCGTCCAGCTCGGTCGCGCTGGGCTGGCGCTGGCCCTGGCCGCCGGCGATGGTGGTCGCACCGTAGGGGGCGCCGCCCACCACTTCGTCCAGCGTCATCTGGCCCTGGAAGCTGTAGGGCAGCCCCACGATCACCATGCCGAAGTGCAGCAGGTTGGTGATGATGGAAAACAGCGTCGTCTCCTGCCCGCCGTGCTGCGTGGCGGTGGAGGTGAACGCCGCGCCCACCTTGCCGTTGAGGGCGCCGCGCGCCCACAGGCCGCCCGCCTGGTCGAGGAAGCTGCCCATCTGCGAGGGCATGCGGCCAAAGCGCGTGGGCGCGCCGACGATGATCGCGTCGTAGTTTTCCAGCTCGGCCACGGTGGCGACGGGTGCGGACTGGTCCAGCTTGAAATGCGCGGACCGGGCGATCTCCTGCGGCACCGTTTCGGGCACGCGCTTCACGTCCACCGTGGCACCGGCAGAGCGCGCGCCTTCGGCGACGGCCTGCGCCATGGTTTCGAGATGGCCGTAAGTCGAGTAGTAGAGAACAAGTACCTTGGACATGACTTTCCCTTTTCAAGAACGCTTGTGCAGCCACAAGCAGCATGGCAGGCAGCGCGCGCAGCACCCCGCCGCCTTCATGGGCCAGCACACGGTGGCACCCCGCTCCAGCAGGCTCCACCGGCGCTGGTTCGATCTCACTTAACCACCCCGGTCCTGCGCCGCGCGGTGCGCGCGCACCCGGGCAGCCAGGCAGCGCACGTAGTCATCGCGGATGCCCAAGAGGTCGAGTTGGCACGCCAGCTGGTCCAGGTAGTCGCGGTTGCTGCCCACGCTGCCCTGCGCGCTGGCGATGATGGCCGCGGTGTCGTCCAGCGACAGCCCGCCGCGGTGCAGCGGGTGCGCGGTGTTGGCGGACAGCACCAGCGCCCGCACACCGCCCTGCGGCGTGTGCAGCGGTTGAAAGCCCGGGCAGTAGCTGCCGTGGATCATTTCGCGCCGCCACAGCATGCGCGATTCCCGCTCCAGCAGCGCCTGCGGAATGCGGAATGCCAACCCCTCGCAGTCACCCACGCCGCGCTGCAGCGTGAGCACCAGCCCCGGGCTGTCGGGTGTACCGCGGCCGATCGTGGTGGCCAGCGCGAAGCGGCGCGCATGGTCCGCGAGCCGGGCGCGGCGCACCTCGTCAAAGTGGATGGCGGGGTTCCACATCAGCGAGCCGTAGGCAAACACCCAGAGGTCGCACCCCTCGCTCTGCGCCAGCACGGCCTGGCGTGAGCGCTCGACCACGTCATCGGGCAGCCGCCAGTCGGCGGACAGGCCCTGCTGGCGCGCCTGCGCATCCCAGGCGGCGAGCACCTCGTCGGTCAGGCGCAGCCCGCTGGCCTGGGGCGGCGTGAGCCGTCCTTGCAGTTCGGGGAGATGCCTGAAGGCGTGGGGTTCCATGGGTGGGGTCGATGCAGAACCGGGGGAAGGAGCGGGCCCGTACGCTGGAGAACGACGCGGCGGCGCGCCGCTCTTCACTGCGGTTCACTGTATTTCGCATCCACCGCTTGATCAATGGGCCAGAGCGCATCACACCGTCCTGCATAACGGCCGAATGCAGCCTGCGGCGAACGCTTGCCGCCCCGCGCCCAGCGGCAGGGGAACCGCCAAGCCGGTATGCGCTGCGCAGGGCTTGCCCTGGAGGGCAGGCCGGCGCTCCTGTTTCAATAGCTGTTAGCGCTTGCTGCGTAAGCGCTGGAAACCACCGGAACCTATCACGCAGCCTGCGCCTGGCGCCGTGCCACGCCACCGCCCACCAGTGCCGCCGAGACCACACTCAGCACCAGCGCCAGGGCCGAGCCATAGAAGATGTCGGCGGTCTGCCCGCGGTCCAGCAGCACGCCAAACAACGGCGCCGCGACGGAAAAGCCCAGGTCCAGCCCCGAATACACCGTGCCGTACACGCGGCCCGTGGCGCCGGGGGGCGCGGCGCGCTTGATGAGCATGTCGCGCGACGGGCCGGCAATGCCCACGCCCATGCCCGCCAGCGCCGCCACGGCCAGCGCCACCGTGCCGGGCAGTGCGCCCAGCCCCACCAGCACCAGCAGCGCGGCGGAGGCCATCAGGCAGATGCTGATGGTCTTTTCCAGCCGCACCACGCGGCCCACGAGGAAGCCCCCGATCACCATGCCCACGGCGCTGCACAGCATGTAGCCCGTGACCACCATGGAGGTCAGCGACAGCGGCATGTCGTACATCCGCTGCAGCGCCGGGGCGGCAAAGCTCTGGATGGCGCTGAGCGAGCAGGTGCTCCAGAAGAAGAACGAGAAGCACAGCCACACGGCCGGCAGCTTGAGGAAGGCCATGGGGTGTTCCTGCGCGTGCGCGCTGCCCGTGGCGCCCTTGGCCGGCGCATGCGCCCAGGCGCCCTGGCGATCGTCCAGCGCGTCGCGGTTCCACACCATGACGGCCAGCACCACCAGCGCCAGCGCACCGCCGCTCAGGCAGGCCATGCGCCAGGATCCCGTGGCCGTGGCGATGCCCGCCATGAACAGCGGCGCGGTGGCCCAGCCCAGGTTGCCCGAGATGCCGTGCACCGAGAAGCCGTGGCCCAGCCGCGCGGGCGACACACGCTTGTTGAGAATGGTGAAGTCCACCGGGTGGAACGGCGCATTGCCCAGGCCCGCCAGCACCGACGCCACCACCAGGCCCAGGTAGCCGCTGGCGCTGCCCGCGGTGAGGCCCGCCAGCGCAAAGCTGGCCAGCGCGGCGAACAGCACCGGGCGTGCGCCCACGCGGTCCACCAGGAAGCCCGACAGCGCCTGGCCCACGCCGGAGACCACGAAGAACACCGAGACCAGCAGCCCCAGTTCGGAATAGCTGTAGCCGAACTCCGCGATCAGGAAAGGAAACAGCGGCGGCAGCAGCAGGTGAAAGAAGTGCGAGGAGCCGTGCGCAAGGCCGATCAGGCCAATGGTGCGCGCGTCCTGGCGCAGGGTGGGGGCAGCAGTCGACATGGGCATGATCTTAATGTGGAAATAGACACTCATCCGAAAACGCCGCGACCCGCCGTGTGAAGAAGACAGCGTTTGTGCATGGTAGCAGCCTTATTTCCATCATCCAGGGTGAACCGCAAGGGTCATGACAGTTAGGCAAGGCAGCCGCGGCCGATATACGATAGTCGGCCAATTGCTGTCGTGATCATGCCAAGCCCGTCCCTTCCCCGCCCTGCCCCGCCGCCTGCCGAGCCCGTCGCGGCCAGCACCGCCGGCCGCGCCGCGCGGCCGGCGCGCGTGCTGTCGTACGTGGAGTCGCTCACGCCGCACCTGTTCGTGCCCAGCCGGGAGCGCCCCGTGCGCGCCAAGCACCGCGAGCTGCGCGCCGACACGCAGGTGCGCCCGCACAGCCACCCCTGGGCGCAGGTGGCCATCTCCACCACGGGCGTGCTGCGCCTGACGGTGCCGCGCGGCACCTACATCGTGCCGCCCTCGCGCGCGCTGTGGATCCCCCCGGGCGTGGAGCACGCCGTGACCATGGTGGAAGACGCCGACCTGCGCACGCTGTACTTCTACCAGCCGCCCGGGCGCTGCGGCCCCGCCGTCGCGCGCGCGCAGGAAGAGCCCTGGCGCCAGTGCCGCGTGCTGGAGGTGTCCGAGCTGCTGCGCGCCGTGGTGCGCGAGATGCCCACCGACCCCGACGACGGCGCCCCGCCGCCGCCCGAGCTGCTGCACCGCGAGCGCCACCTGAGCGCGCTGATCCTGGACGAGTTGCGCCGTGCCAGCAGCGTGCGCCTGGGCGTGGACCTGCCGCGCGACAAGCGCCTGCGCCACCTGTGCGAGGCAGTGCTGGCCGATCCCACGCGCCACGACACGCTGGCCGACTGGGCGCGCGACACCGGCGCCAGCCCGCGCACGGTGGCGCGCCTCTTTCGCCAGGAGCTGGGCAGCACCTTCACGCAGTGGCGCCAGCAGGTGATCCTGGCGCGCGCCGTGGCGCTGGCCGCGGGGCGCAAGCCCATCAACCAGATCGCGGCGGAACTGGGCTACAACAGCCCCAGCGCCTTCAGCGCCATGGTGCGGCGGGCCGTGGGGCTGGCGCCGGGACGCTTCCTGGGGTCGCCTTAGATCTCAAGGCAAATAGGGCTCCAGCGCTTACCCCATAAGCGCAAGCAGCTCTTTTTTCAGGAGCACTACGCAGACAGCATGCCCGTGGCGGCGGCCAGGCGGGCCAGCGTCCAGCCCCGGCCCAGCAGCAGGCGGCGCGTGGCCAGGGCTTCCTGCACGCGCGCATCCACCTGGCGGCCCAGGTAGCGCGGGGTCTTGTGCTGCAGGCAGACATAGCCCTGCGGGTAATCACGCCCCAGGCGCTGCCACAGCGCGTGGGCCCCTGCGGACTGGCGCGCGCCGGACACCAGGCACTGCCCGCCGTCCAGCGCCCAGCGGTACACGGCCGTGGCAAGGCCCCGGCGCTGGTAGGCGGGCGCGTAGCGCGAATGCGGCGCGCGCAGGTGGCGGTCGGCGCGGCGGTTCAGTTCGACGAGGCGGTTGAAGACCGTGGTGCCCGCCAGGCACTGGCGCAGCGGGTCTTCGATGTAGACGTACAGCTCGCCATCGGCCACGCGGCTGCGCACGAAAAGGCCGGGGTGCCCCGGCAGCGGCGTGGAGGGCAGGCCATGCAGGGCGTCACCGGGAGAGTGCAGCCGCTGGTGCAGGGCCGAGAGTTCCTGCTCGATCGTGGCGTCGGGCGGGTCCACGTCGATGCGCAGCTCGGCGGGCTGCGCGAGGCGGCGCGCCTGGCGCCGGGAGACATCAAGAAAGGAGGAAAAAACGCCAGAAGCGTCGGGGGCGGGTGGCGGCTTGGGGCACGCCAGCCATGACGACCAGAACGGCGGCAGGGACAGGTACATGGAACTGCGGCAATAACAATGCGGCGCGCATGCTAGGCCACCGCGCGCCTGACGGCCAGCCCCGCCGGCGATACCGCACCCCGCGGGTGCGATACCGTGCCGTTCATGGTGTTTTCGGGCTATAGCCCTTGCAAGAAAAGCGCTGGCAGCTATGAATAACGAAGCACTTCCCCCATAAAGCGCCCACGAAAAAGCGGCCCGAAGGCCGCTTGCTTGCCGGGGGCCAAGCCCCTTGCGCCCCGCTCAGCGCGACAGCGCGCCGGCCGTAGCCGTGTCCAGGCGGCCGGTGACGGGCAGGCCCTGGGCCTGCTGGAACTCGCGCAGCGCACGCGCCGTCTTGGGA
Organism: Diaphorobacter sp. J5-51; assembly: GCF_001023515.1. Classification (NCBI taxonomy): domain Bacteria; kingdom Pseudomonadati; phylum Pseudomonadota; class Betaproteobacteria; order Burkholderiales; family Comamonadaceae; genus Diaphorobacter; species Diaphorobacter sp. J5-51. The sequence goes on from NZ_JSYI01000098.1 coordinate 25,865, forward strand.
CCGGCGGAGCCGTCGGGCGTGCCCACGTTGTAGCCCATGGCGTTCAGGCGTTCCTGCGCCTCGCGCACCGACATGGCCGCGCCCGCGCGGGTCTGCGAGGGAGCCGCGCCGCCATCCACGCCCAGGCGGCCGCCGCCGCCCAGGCCCTGGCCCTGCACCGACTGCGCCTTGTAGTTGCGCAGCGCCACAACCATCTGGTTGTAGGCATCCATGAACGCAGCGGTGATCACCTTGCCTTGCGCGGTGTTCTGGTAGCCCCCCAGGCCACCGCCGGCCGAGCCGCCGAACAGGCTTCCGAAGCCGGCAAAGTCGCTCTTGGAGGCGCTGCCTTCGGAGGCCGCCACCTGCACGCCCGAGCGGTTGTCCACCAGGGTCAGCATGGCGCTGGCCTCGCGCGTCTTCAGGCCGCCGCCGACGGCCGCCAGCGCACGGCCGCTGCCGCCGCCGATCAGGCCGCCCAGCACGCCGCCGATGGCGCCTGCGTCGTTGTTCGAGAAGATGATCTCGGGCGACAAGCCGTAGTCGGACGCCACCATCTGGCCCCGGCCAAAGTTGCTGCCGCCGCGCATCTCGCCGGAGCCCATGAGCTGGCGCTCGCGGTCCATGGCGCGCATGCCGGCTGCGCCGCGCTCCACCACGATGAAGCAGTTGGACTGCTGGATCAGCAGGCGCAGCAGGTTGGCCGTGGGGGGCAGCTTGTACTCGTTGCGCAAGATGGTGTACCAGCCGGCGTCCTGGTTCTCGACCAGCGACACGGTTCCCAGGGGCGACTGGCAGCGCTCCAGCTGGCCGCTCTCGTTGGCGGCGCTGCCACCGGCGGCAGCGCCGGTGGCCACGGTCTTGGACTCGGCGCTGCCCATCCGCATGTTGGTGGTTTCGCAGCCGGTCAGGGCCAGGGCGGCGCAGGCGGCCGCCAGCAGCGTCAGTGGTTTACGGGACATAGCTTTCCTTCCTCTCTCTTCTTGCATTCCGGGGTGTGTGGACACGTCTCAACCGAGGCGTTGCGGTCTGCGCACCCGGTACAGGACCGGCGTGGCCGATGTGAATGCAAAGTCATACCGATTCGGCAGTTTTTGCAACCGATGTTTGCAAGTTGTTTCGTTTTAGTGTGGCGTAGCACCGTCCCCCGGCAAAGGCAATTGGTAGATCCACACCGCATGGCCGGCGAAGGAATCCAGCCGCGCGCTGGGGCACACGCCCGGCACGGCGAACGCCAGACTCACGAGCCAGCTGCCCGGCGCCATCTCCGCGCGGGCCTTCGCGGCCACGCGGGCCATGCTCTCGGGCCGCTGGAACACGTACACAAGGTCGTAACCGCCCCAGTCCGTGGCCCAGATATCGCCGCGCCGCACGCGCGCCCAGGGGCAGCGCAGCCGGCACAGCAACGCCAAAGGTCCACTCCACTCCAGGCCGTGCAGCCGCGCCTGCGGATAGGCCGCGCGCAGGGCCTTGAGGCCATCGCCCAGGCCGCAGCCGGCGTCCAGCACGGCAGCACCCGCGGGCAGCGGCGCGGCGTCCTGCAGGCCGTGCAGCGCACCCGGCGGGGTGGGAAACAGCGGCGCATCACGCCAGGCGTTGAGCGGATACACCAGCAGCAGCAGCGCCAGCGGCAGCAGCCAGCCCCAGGCCGGTAGCGCCACCGCGCCGCCCAGTGCCGCCGACAAGGGAAAGCCCAGCGCGATCAGGCCGCGGCGCCACCAGCCCTGCGCCAGCAGGCTGCCCGCCACACCCACGGCGCAGGCCAGCCCGAGCGCCGCCAGCGGGGCCACGCTGCCACGCAAGCCCGCGAACAGCAGCCACGCCGCCGCCCACACCAGCACCGCCGGCAGCGGCCAGGGCAGGACGATGCGCCGCGGCGGCGGCGCGTGCAGATGATGGAGTCGGCGGGGCCGGCGCGGCATGGGCACGGGCCGCAACGATGCGGCGTCAGCCGCCCCGCAGGCGCTCGATGAGGCCGTTGAGCGCCTCCAGCGAGCCAAACTGGATGGCCAGCTCGCCCATCTCCTCAACCCGGCTGCCGCGCTTGACGCGCTTCTTGACGCGCACCTCGACCTCGGCCATGAGCAGGTCGGACAGCTCTTCCTCCACGCGCTTGAGGTCGCGCGACTTGTCCTTCTTGGGCTTTTGCGGCGTGAGGGCGAACTCCGCCCCCAGCTTCTTGACGAGGCTCTCGGCCTCGCGCACCGACAGCTTCTTCGCCGCGATCTGGTTGCCCGCGGTGATCTGCGCCGCGCGCTCCAGCGACAGCAACGCGCGCGCGTGGCCCATGTCGATGTCGCCGGCCATGAGCATGGTCTGCACCGGCTCGGCCAGGTTCAAAAGGCGCAGCAGGTTGCTCGCCGCGCTGCGCGAGCGCCCCACGGCCTGCGCCGCCTGTTCGTGGGTGAGGCCGAACTCGCGGATCAGGCGCTGCAGGCCCTGGGCCTCTTCCAGCGGGTTGAGGTCCTCGCGCTGGATGTTCTCGATGAGCGCCATGGCCGCGGCCGCCTCGTTGGGCACGTCGCGCACCAGCACCGGCACCTCGGCCAGGCCCGCCAGGCGCGAGGCGCGAAAGCGCCGCTCGCCCGCGATGATTTCGTACAACGGCCCACTGGCGCTGAGGGCACCCATCGCTGCCGAAGCCCCCTGCGATGCACGCTCCTGGCGGCGCTGTTGCGCCTGTTCGTCGTCGAGGCGCCGCACAAGGATCGGCTGCATGATGCCCTGGGCCTTGATGGATTCGGCCAGTTCGTACAGCGCGCCCTCGTCCATGCGTGTGCGCGGCTGGTAGATGCCGGGCACGAGACGGTCCAGGGCCAGCGTGCTCACCGGCCCGTCTGCCGCACCCGCTGCGTTGGCGCCGGCAGGCGCCTTGTCGGCCACCTTGGGGCCCAGCAGTGCTTCCAGGCCGCGTCCCAGGCCCTTGGGTTTCTTGGTGACCATGTGTCTTCAGTCCTTGTTCATCAATGCGCGCAGCAGTGCGTGCCCTTCGGGCCAGTCGCCCAGGTCGGAATCGGCGTTGATATGGCCGCGGGGCCCAGAATCCACGAAGCGTGCGCACCATGCACCGGCCAGCATCTGCGCACGCTCAAAGCTGCAGTAGGGATCGTCCTGGCTGCCCACCAGCACGGCCGGAAAGGGCAGCACCTGGCGCGCGATGGGCGCCCAACCGGGGATCTGCGCGGCCAGGTCGGGCCGCTCCACATCACCCGGCGCCACCAGCAGGGCGCCGCGCACCTTGTGCGCGTGGCGGGTGTGCGCCGCCCACCAAGCGGTGAGGATGCACCCCAGGCTGTGCGCGGCCAGCACCACCTCGCCCGGCGCATCGGCCACGACCTCTTCCAGCCGCGCGGACCAGTCGCCGCGCAACGGACGCATCCAGTCGTGCTGCTGCACCCGCTGGTAGCCATGCAGCCGCTCCCACTCGGTTTGCCAGTGGCCGGGGCCGGAGTTCTGCCAGCCGGGCAGGAGGAGGATCTGCGAGGGGTTCATGCGGCGTTACTATGATTTATATAGCTGATAGCGCTTATCCAATAAGCCTTGGAGGCTATTTTGACCGGTAAGACCTTGGCCAGGCATCACATGCGCTTCACGCGCTCCACCATCTCGCGCGCGAACTCCAGAAAAGCCTGGCTGCCCTTGGCCGCGGGATCGAACACCACGCCGGGCAAACCGTAGCTGGGCGCCTCGGCCAGGCGCACGTTGCGCGGGATCACGGTGTCGAACACCTTGTCGCCGAAGTGGTCCTTGAGCTGCTCGCTGACCTGGCTTTGCAGCGTGATGCGCGGGTCGAACATCACGCGCAGCAGGCCGATGATCTGCAGGTCGGGGTTCAGGTTGGCATGCACCTGCTTGATGGTGTTCACCAGATCGGTCAGGCCCTCCAGCGCGAAGTACTCGCACTGCATCGGCACGATGACGCCGTGGGCGCTGCACAGGCCGTTCAGCGTGAGCATGGACAGGGAGGGCGGGCAGTCGATGAGCACGAAATCGTAGTCGGAATCCACCGCCGCCAGGGCGGCTTTCAGGCGGCGTTCGCGCTGCTCCAGCGGCACCAGTTCCACCTCTGCCCCGGCGAGTTCGCGGTTGGCGCCCAGCACGCGGTAGCCGCACTGCTCCGACAGCACGGCGGCCTCCGGCACCGAGGCCGACTCCAGCAGCACGTCGTACACCGACAGCTCCAGCGCGCGCTTGTCCACGCCCGAGCCCATGGTGGCATTGCCCTGCGGGTCCAGGTCCACGAGCAGCACGCGCTGGCCGATCTTGGCCAGGCCCGCGGCCAGATTGACGGAAGTGGTGGTCTTGCCGACCCCACCCTTTTGGTTGGCAATGCAGAAGATCTTGGCCATGCGGGGCAATTCGCTATTACTTGGAAATGGCCAGCTTGACGCCGAAGCCGATGAGGAACACGCCCGCCGTTTTCTCCAACACGCGCGCCACCGTGGGGTTGGCGCGCATGCGCTCGGCCAGGAAGTGCGTGAGCAGCACCACAACCAGGCTGTACAGGAAGGTGAGCGTGGCGATGGTGGCGGCCATGGCGGCGAAGGTGACCAACCCGCGGTGCGTGGCCGGGTTCACGAACAGCGGGAAGAAGGCCATGTAGAACACGATGGCCTTAGGGTTGAGCAGCGTGATGACCGCCCCCTGGCGGAAGTAGTGGCGCGGCGCAATGTTCAGCACCGGCGCATCCCCCGGCTTGGCGGTGAGCATCTTGTAGCCCATCCAGCCCAGGTAGACGGCGCCCAGCCATTGCACGGCATGGAATGCTGCCGGATACGCGGCCAGCAGGCCCGCCACGCCCGCCACCGCCATCCACATGAGCACCTGGTCGGCGGCGATCACGCCCATGCAGGCGGCCATGCCGGCGCGCACACCGCCCTTGCCGGTGGAAGTGATGAGCGCCAGATTGCCCGGCCCCGGGATGGCGAGGAACAACACGATGGCGGCGACGAATGCGCCGTAGTCTGCAATGCCGAACATGGGAGCGCCTTGCGAAGCGGGAGGGGGCTTGAGTTTACGCGACGGGGCGCAGCCAGAGGATGCAGCGTTCGGCCTGCAGGCCCGGCACAGTGAGTTGTTCCACGTGAAACACGCTTACGTCCGCCGGTAGCGCGGCAATCTCGTCGTGCGGGTGCTTTCCCTTCATGGCCAGCCACACGCCGTGCGGTGCCAGTGCCTGGCGCGACCAGGCGGTGAAGTCCGCCAGCGCGGCAAAGGCGCGGCAACTGACCACATCGAACGGACCGGCCAGCGTTTCCACGCGCGCATGGATGCCACGCAGGTTGGACAGACCGAGGGTGCCCGCCGCCTGCTGGATGAACGCTGCTTTCTTGGCCACGGTGTCCACGCAACTCACATCCACTTCCGGGCAACAAATGGCGAACACCACGCCAGGCAGTCCCCCGCCTGATCCCACATCCAGCAGCCGTGCGCCCGGGCGGGCCGCACTGTCCTGCCCCCTCTGTGCGACATGGCGGCGCAGCGGCGGGACGGCAGCCAGGCTGTCCAGCAGGTGGTGCGTGAGCATTTCCTGCGGATCGCGCACCGCCGTGAGGTTGTAGACCTTGTTCCACTTTTGCAGCAGCGCCAGGAAGTCCAATAGCTGTGTGATTTGCGCTTCCGACAGATCCAACCCCAAGGCGTTGGCGCCCTCACGCAGGGTGAACTCAAGGCTTGTGTTCGACACCACGCTCATGCGACCGTCTCCACCCCATCCGCCGGCTGCGGGGCAAACCCTTTGAAACCGCCCTTCTTCAAGTGGACCATCAGCAGCGAGATCGCCGCCGGTGTCACCCCGGAAATGCGTGACGCCTGGCCCAACGTCTCCGGCCGGTGCTTCTGCAGTTTTTGCCGCACCTCGATCGACAAGGCCGCCACCTGCATGTAGTCCAGATCTTCAGGCAGACGCAGCTTCTCGAAGTGCGCGGCGCGCTGCACCTCATCCCGTTGGCGGTCGATATAGCCCGCGTACTTGGCGGCAATCTCGACCTGCTCGATCACGGGTGCGCTCAGCTCGCCCAACGTTTCACGTGAAACAGCCCCGCTTGCATACTTGCCGCCATCCATGGTCGTCAGTGCGTCATACCCCACGTCCGGACGGCGCAACAGGTCGAAGAGGTTGTATTCATGTTCGATGGCTTTACCCAGCACGCGCTCGGCCTCCACCGTGGGCAGGTTGCGCGGGTTCACCCATGTCGATTTCAAACGCTCTGTTTCACGTGAAACCGCATCGCGCTTGCGGCTGAAAGCGTCCCAGCGCGCATCATCCACCAAACCCAAGCGACGCCCCGCCTCGGTCAGGCGCATGTCGGCGTTGTCCTCGCGCAGCTGCAGGCGGAACTCGGCGCGGCTGGTGAACATGCGGTAGGGCTCGGTCACGCCCTTGGTGATCAGATCGTCCACCAACACGCCCAGATAGGCCTCGTCGCGCGCGGGCACCCAGGCACCCACCCCTCGGCATTGCAGCGCGGCGTTGATACCGGCGAACAGGCCCTGCGCCGCCGCCTCCTCGTACCCTGTGGTGCCATTGATCTGGCCTGCGAAGAACAGGCCCTGGATCTGCCGCGTCTCGAAACTGCTCTTGAGCGAGCGCGGGTCGAAGTAGTCGTACTCGATGGCGTAGCCCGGCCGCAGGATGTGCGCGTTCTCCAGGCCGCGCATCGAGCGCACCAGGTCGTACTGGATGTCGAACGGCAGGCTGGTGCTGATGCCGTTGGGGTAGAACTCGTGCGTGGTCAGCCCTTCCGGCTCCAAAAATATCTGATGGCTTTCCTTGTCGGCAAAGCGGTTGATCTTGTCCTCCACGCTGGGGCAATAGCGCGGGCCCACGCCCTCGATCTTGCCGGTGAACATGGGACTGCGGTCAAAGCCGCTGCGGATGATCTCGTGCGTGCGCGCGTTGGTGTGCGTGATCCAGCAGGGCACCTGGCGCGGGTGCATGGCCGCCCCACCGTACGCATGCGCCATGAAGCTGAACACCGGCACAGCACCCTCGTTCACGCCGCCGGGCATGCCATCGCCGGGCTGCTCCTCACACTGGCTGAAGTCGATGCTGCGCCCGTCGATGCGCGGCGGCGTGCCGGTCTTCAAGCGCCCCTGGGGCAGCTGCAGCTCCTTCAGGCGTGCCGACAGGCTTACGGCCGGCGGATCCCCCGCGCGGCCCGCTGCGTAGTTGTTCAGACCCACGTGGATCTTGCCGTCCAAGAAGGTGCCCGCCGTCAGCACCACCGTGCGACTGCGAAAGCGGATGCCCACCTGCGTGACGGCGCCCACCACGCGGTCGCCCTCCACCATCAGGTCGTCCACCGCCTGCTGGAACAACCACAGGTTGGGTTGGTTCTCCAGCATGCGGCGGATGGCCGCCTTGTAGAGGATGCGGTCGGCCTGCGCGCGCGTGGCGCGCACGGCCGGGCCCTTGCTGCTGTTGAGGATGCGGAACTGGATGCCCGCCTCATCGGTCGCCAGCGCCATGGCGCCACCCAGCGCGTCCACTTCCTTCACCAGGTGGCCCTTGCCAATGCCGCCGATGCTGGGGTTGCAGCTCATCTGCCCCAGCGTCTCGATGTTGTGCGTGAGCAGCAGCGTGCGGCTGCCCATGCGCGCGGCGGCCAGCGCGGCCTCGGTGCCGGCATGGCCTCCGCCAACGACGATGACATCGAAATCCTGGGGGTACAACATGGTGGGGTGCTCCGGGCCCGCTGCGGCCCTGTCAAACGGTGAACAAGCCCGGCTTTCACGGCGCCGGTACCGCCCCCACCCTCGCGCCTGCGCTGCCGGCCCGGCGGGGAACCCGTGATTTTCCCATCTTTGCCACCCCGATGCGCGGCGGGGTTTGTTTCACGTGAAACCGCGCAGGAAAAGTGTGTCCAGGCTGTGCTCCAATCCCGCGCATGAAGTTCCTCGTGTTCGCGGGCAGCACCCGCACCCAATCATTCAACCGCCGCCTGGCCGCCGTGGCCGCACACATGGCGCGCGACGCCGGCGCCGAGGTCACGCTGCTGGAGCTGGCCGACTTCGACATCCCCCTCTACAACGCCGACCTGGAGACCGCGGGCACCCCGGCCGATGTGATCCGGCTGAAGGAAGTGCTGGACGCCCACCCCGCCTGGGTGATCTGCTCGCCCGAATACAACGGCAGCTACACCGGCCTGCTCAAGAACACCATCGACTGGGCCTCCAGCCCCGTGGCCGGACACGCGGAATGGAGTGATGGCACTCGCCCGTTCGCGGGCAAGGTGGTGGGGATGCTCAGCGCGTCCAACGGCGCACTGGGCGGCCTGCGGTCGCAAAGCCACCTGGCGCCGCTGCTGCTCAACCTGGAATGCTGGCTGGCGCCGCGCCATTTCGCGCTGCCGCGCGCGGCCAGTGCCTTCGACGCCCAGGGCCAGCTGGTCAACGCAAGCCAAGCCGCCCACGTGCGCGGCGTGGTGGAGCAGGTCCTGTGGGCTGCCGGGCGGCTGCACGGCACCGCGTGACAGAAGCAAAAACCGGTACCAGCGCATATCCAGCAAGCGCTGACAGCTATGAATTAAATAGCGCCATGGATTGCCGCCCCGGCTGCGGCGCCTGCTGCACGGCGCCGTCGATCTCCTCGCCCATTCCCGGCATGCCGCACGGCAAGCCGGCCGGCATGCGCTGCGTGCAACTGGACGACGACGCACGCTGCCGCATCTTCGGCCGGCCCGAGCGCCCCACGGTGTGCGCCTCGCTGCGGCCCAGCCCCGCCATGTGCGGCGACAGCCGCGCGCACGCGATGCGCTGGCTGGCGTTCATGGAACAGGCCACACAGCCGTCCACGCCCCGCTGAGGCCGCCTTGCCCCCAGGCGCAGCGCCGCGGGGAAACGCCCCCACAAAGGCCTTGGCATGGCAGACCCGCGCAGGTCGGCATAGCATGCGCTGCGGAGATTTTCTTCATCACTCTCTTGAAAGGACAAGACCGCATGAAGCTCTACTACTCCCCTGGCGCCTGCTCGCTCTCCCCGCACATCGTGCTGCACGAAACCGGCCTGGCCCACACCTCGGTGCTGGCCAGCACCAAGAGCCACAAGCTGCAGGACGGCACCGACTACTACACCATCAACCCCCTGGGCTACGTGCCGGTACTGGAGCTGGACGACGGCACGCGCCTGCGCGAAGGCCCCGCCATCGTGCAGTACCTGGCCGACCAGGCGCCGCACAAGAACCTCGCCCCCGCCAACGGTACGCTGGCGCGCTACCGCCTGCAGGAGTGGCTGACCTTCATCGGCACCGAGATCCACAAGGGCTTCACCCCCCTGTTCAAGCCCACCACCCCCGCAGACTACAAGCCCCTGGTGCATGAGCAACTGCTCAGCCGCCTCAAGTGGGTGGACGGCGAACTGGCCCACAAGCCCTACCTCATGGGCGAGCACTTCAGCGTGGCCGACGCCTACTTGTTCACAGTGACCAACTGGGCCCCCGCCGTGAACCTGGACATCTCCGCACTGAAGAACCTGGCGGCCTACCGCGAACGCATCGCCGCCCGCCCCGCCGTGCAGGCCGCCATGAAGGCCGAGGGCCTGCTCAAGTAAGGCCCACATGGCCGCGCCCGGCATCTGCGGGGCGCGGCTTGTGCGTGCCGGCGCCTCACCGCAAAAATCCCCCCGCGCGCCGCACGCCCGGCGCCATCCAGGGCCGCCAGCCGGCCCCACCGCCGTACCCCCTCCCTGTTTGACGTAGCACAGAACCCGTGGTTCTGCAGCGCCTGGGTGTACTGCACGCCTTGAGCGATACCGGTATCCTTTGATGCGTTCCGCACCTCCCGCGGTTCGCTTTGCAAGAAGGTACTGAAGTCGCATGCCCACTCTGTTCGATCCCATCCAGGCCGGTGACCTGCACCTGGCCAACCGTATCGCCATGGCGCCGCTGACGCGCAACCGCTCGCCCCGGGCCGTGCCGCGCGACATCACCGCCACCTACTACGCCCAGCGCGCCAGCGCCGGGCTGCTGATCACCGAGGGCACGGCCATCAGCCACCAGGGCCAGGGCTATGCCGATGTACCAGGGCTGTACGCCACCGAGCAGCTCGATGGCTGGAAGCGCGTCACCGCCGCCGTGCACGCACGCGGCGGCCGCATCGTGACCCAGCTCTGGCATGTAGGTCGCGTATCGCACCGCGCGCTGCAGCCGGGCGGCGCAACCCCCGTGGCGCCCTCGCCCATCGTGGCCAAATCCAAGACCTATCTGGTCGACCCCGAGACCGGCGCCGGCCGGTTCGAGCCCACCTCCGAGCCGCGGGAGCTCGACGCCAGCGAACTGCCCGGCATCGTGCACGCCTTCGCCGCGGCGGCGCGCAATGCGGTGGAAACGGCAGGCTTTGACGGCGTGGAGATCCATGGCGCCAACGGCTACCTGCTGGACCAGTTCCTCAAGACCGGCGCCAACCAGCGCACGGACGACTACGGCGGCAGCATCGAAAACCGCGCCCGCCTCATGCTGGAGGTAACACGCGCCGTGGCCGATGCCGTAGGCCCGGGTCGGGTGGGCCTGCGCCTGTCGCCCGTCACGCCGGCGAACGACATCGTGGACGCCAACCCGCAGCCGCTCTACGAGTACCTGGCCCGCCAGCTTGCGCCGCTGGGCCTGGCCTATGTGCACGTGATCGAGGGAGCAACGGGCGGTCCGCGCGAGGTGGAAGGACGCCCATTCGACTACGCCGCCTTCAAGGCCGCCTACCGCGAGGCTGGCGGCCGGGGGGCATGGATGGTGAACAACGGCTACGACCGCGACATGGCCCAGGAGGCGCTGGCCAGCGGCCGCGCCGACATCGTGGCCTTTGGCCGCGCGTTCATCTCCAACCCCGACCTGGTGGAGCGCCTGCGGCGGGGCGCCCCGCTCAACGCCTGGGACCAAACCACGTTCTACGGCGGCGGCGAGCACGGCTACATCGACTACCCCGCGCTGGAGCAGGCCCCGGCCTGACGCAGGCGGCCCGCCAAGCATCACGCCCGGCGCCGGGCGTGATGCTTCATGGATGGATATAAAAAAAGGCTCCAGCGCTGATGGGCAAAGCGCTGGCCGCTATCAAAACAAAAGCGGGTACGCCCATGGACCCGCGGGCAGCAGGGAGACATGCATGGAGACACCGGCCGTCCTCGTCCTGGGCGCCGTCGTGGCGGGCTTCGTGCAAGGCCTGTCGGGCTTTGCGTTCAGCATGGTGGCCATGTCGTTCTGGGTCTGGGTGCTGGAGCCACACCTGGCGGCGGCGCTGGCGGTGTTCGGCTCGCTCACCGGCCAGGTGCTGGCTGCGGTGACCATGCGCCGCGGCTTCAATGCCCCCCTGCTGTGGCCGTTCATTCTGGGCGGTCTGGTGGGCGTGCCCGTGGGCGCCAGCCTGCTGCCCCACCTGAACGCCCATTGGTTCAAAGCACGCTGCTGGTGTGCTGGTGCCCCGCCATGCTGATGGCGCGCAGCCTGCCGCGGGTGCGTTGGGGCGGGCGCACGGCCGACGCCGTGGTGGGCCTGTGCGGCGGCGTGATGGGCGGCATTGGCGGCTTCACGGGCGTGCTGCCCACGCTGTGGTGCACGCTGCGCGGCCTGCCCAAGGACACCCAGCGCGCCGTGGTGCAGAACTTCAACCTGGCGATGCTGGCCGTGGCCATGGCCACCTATCTGGCCAAGGGTCTGGTCACGCGCGACATGCTGCCCGCCTTCGGCATCGTGGCTACGGCCGTGCTGGTGCCGGTGCTCCTGGGTACGCGGCTGTATATCGGCATCAGCGAGGTCCGCTTTCGCCAGATCGTGCTGGGCCTGCTCACGCTGTCGGGCGGTGCGCTGCTGGTGGCATCCGTGCCGCGCCTGCTGGCATCGGCATAAAAATCGGCTCTAACTCCCGCCCAGTAAGCGCTAGCAGCTACTTATTAAATAGCAATCTGCTAACTTCCTTGCGCGCCATCACAGGCCGCAAAACCAAGGGGCAAAAAAAACGCACCCGAAGGTGCGCAAGGAGGGTTTGTTGAAAACTGGCGGCGGCGCCCGGCCGCCGCGTGCGTCATGCAGCGCTCAAGCGGCGCTCAGGCGCGGCGTGTCGCCGCCCCGCAGCGCGGGGGCCGGCGCGCCGGTGCGCGTGAAGGCCGCTGGCGCGTGGCCGTCGTCGGCCAACTGGAACTGGCTCACCACCTGCGACAGGCGGGCGGCCTGCTCGCGCAGCGACTCGGCCGCCGCGGCGGACTCTTCCACCAGCGCGGCGTTCTGCTGCGTCATGCGGTCGATCTCGCCCACGGAGGCGTTGACCTCGCCAATGCCGCCCGCCTGCTCGGAGGCGGCGGAGTTGATCTCGCCAATGATGTCGGTCACGCGCTGCACGCTGGACACGATCTCCTGCATGGCCTTGCCGGCATCTTCCACGTGGCGCACGCCGCCGTCCACGGCCGTCACGCTGGAGCTGATCAGGCCCTTGATCTCGCTGGCTGCGGCCGCGCTGCGCTGCGCCAGGCTGCGCACCTCGCCCGCCACCACGGCAAAGCCGCGGCCCTGCTCGCCCGCGCGCGCCGCTTCCACGGCTGCGTTCAGCGCGAGGATGTTGGTCTGGAAGGCGATGGAGTCGATCAGGCCGATGATGTCGCCGATCTTGCGGCTGGAGGAGGAGATCTCGTGCATGCTGTTCACCGCCTGCTGCACCACCTTTCCACCGCGCGTGGCGATGCCCGAGGCCGAGGTGACGAGCTGGTTGGCCACCTGCGAGGACGACGCCGTCTGCTGCACCGTGGCGGTGAGCTGCGAGAGCGCGGCCACGGCTTCCTGTGCGTTGCTGGCGGTCTGCTCGGTGCGGGCGGACAGGTCCTGGTTGCCGGTGGCGATCTCCTGGCTGGCCGTGGCGATGTTGCTGCTCGCGTCGCGCACCTGCGCCACCATTGCGCCCAGGCCGTTTTGCATGTCCAGCAGCGCGCGCTGCAGGTCGGCCGCCTCGTCACGGCCTTCCACGTGGATGCGCTGAGACAGGTCGCCCCCGGCGATCGCCTGTGCCATCGCGCGGGCCACTTCCAGCGGGCGGCAGATGGACACCATGTTCAGCAGCGTGAGCGGCACCACCACCACCACAGTGATCAGCACCGCCAGGGCGAACAGCCACTTGGTCTGGTCGGTGACGCGGTCCTGGTGCGCAATGGCGCTGTCCACCTCGGCGGCCAGGCGCTTGTCCAGCGCGGCCACCTTCTCGGTGGCGATGGTGAACTGCTCCACCGCCTTGCCGCTCATGCGGTTGGCGATCGTGGCGGTGTCGTAGCCGCCGGCCTCCAGCTGACGTGCCACGTGCGCAAACTGCTCGCGGTAGGCCACCAGGTGCTTGGCGACGTCCTTCGCCTCGGCCAGGTCCTCGCCCTGCCAGATCTGGCCCAGCGTGGCCGTGACCTTGCCCGCACGGTCCAGCGACGCCAGCCACCGGTCGTGCGCGGCGCGCACCGACTCGGGGCGCTCGTAGTGGATGATCATGTCCTTCTCGTGCTGGCGGATCTCACCCATCTCGCTGCGCAACTGGCCCATCAGCTTCACCGCGGCATGCGGCTGGCTGATGAAGTCCTGGGCCAGCCCGTGGATGCGGAACATACCCAGCATGCCGGCACCGCCCAGCAGGCCCAACAGGCCCAGTACCACGCCAATGGCGCCGATCATTCGCAGGCGGATCGTGAAGAGCCGCATGAGCGCGTAAATATTCATCACCGTTTCCTTGTCGTGTGCAGCCCCCGGCGGGCCACCCTCCCATGATGTGCGTCGCGCAATCCGTCACCCTGTCAGGCGATGGCTTGCGCGTGACTTACGAAGAAGCCGCGCGCCAATATGCAACAAAACGTTGCAGTTTGCCAGAGAAATAAGAATCCTTTTGTCTCGTTTATCCCGCAATCACCCCCGCCAACGCTTGAGCAACAACGCATTCGTCATCACGCTGACCGAACTCAGCGCCATCGCGGCCCCCGCGACCACGGGACTCAGGTAGCCCAGCGCCGCCAGCGGAATACCGGCCACGTTATATGCAAAGGCCCAGAACAGGTTCTGGCGGATCTTGGCCACCGTGCGCCGCGAGATGTCCAGCGCCGCCGCCACCAGCTGCGGGTCCCCGCGCATCAGCGTGATGCCCGCCGCGTGCATGGCCACGTCGGTACCGTTGCCCATGGCCATGCCCACATCGGCCGCGGCCAGCGCGGGCGCGTCGTTCACGCCGTCGCCCACCATGGCCACGACATGGCCCTGCGCCTTCAGCGCATTCACCGCCGCCGCCTTGTCGCCCGGCAGCACCTCGGCCATCACCTCGCCGGCCTCCGGCTGCAGGCCCAGGCGGCGGGCCATGGCCTCGGCCGCGCCGCGGTTGTCGCCAGAGATCATCACGCAGCGCACGCCCTGGACGCGCAGTTGCGCCAGTGCCTCGCGTGCGCCAGGCTTGGGCTCATCGCCAAAGGCCAGCAGCGCGCGCAAGACATAGTGCGCCCCCGCGCTCGGTACTATCGTGTCCTCGCTGCCCCCCAGGGGAGTGCTCGCGGCTTCGGGCGGCCGTGCGCCGCTCGGGTCCTGCGCGACCCGCTCGGCCACCGCGGACACGGTGGCGCCTTCGGCCTGCAGCGTGGCCGCACGATCGGCCAGCGGGCCCAGGTCCACGCCCAGCTCCTGCATCCAGCGCAGGCTGCCGACCAGATAGCTGCGCGCTGCCACCTCGCCCTCGGTGCCACGGCCGGGCACGGCGCGCACTCCGTCGGGCGCAGGAACAGGCAGGCCACGCTCTTGGGCGGCGCTCACCACGGCGCGTGCGAGCGGGTGCTCACTGCCGCTCTGCACCGCGGCCACAGCCGACAGCAGTGCCGCCTCATCCACCCCTGGTTCCACGTGAAACGCTGTCAGGCGCGGGCGGCCCACGGTCAGCGTACCGGTCTTGTCAAAGGCCACGGTCTGCACGCGGTGGGCGGTTTCCAGCGCCTCGGCATCCTTGATGAGGATGCCGTGCCTGGCCGCCACGCCGGTGCCCGCCATGATGGCCGCCGGCGTCGCCAGTCCCAGCGCACAGGGGCAGGCGATGACCAGCACCGCCACGGCATGGATCAGTGCAGCCTCCACGCCCGCGCCCGCCCACAGCCAGCCCAGCAGCGTGACGATGGCAATCGCCAGCACCACCGGCACGAAGACGGCCGACACCTTGTCCACCAGCCGCTGGATGGGCGCCTTGGCCGCCTGTGCCTCCTCCACCAGGCGGATGATGCGCGCGAGCACCGTCTCGCTCCCCACCGCCGTCACCTGCATCACGATGCGCCCATCGCCATTGATCGAGCCGCCGGTGAGCGCCCCGCCCTCCGGGCCATCGGCGCTGCGCGCCACGGGCAGCGGCTCGCCGGTCAGCATGGATTCGTCCACCTGCGTGTGCCCTTCCACCACCGTGCCGTCCACGGGGATGCGCTCGCCCGGGCGCACCACCAGCCGGTCACCCGCCATCACCTCGGCGATCGGCACGTCCACCTCGCCGTCCCGGCCCAGCAGGTGGGCCACCTCGGGGCGCAGCGCGTGCAGCGCGCGGATGGCGGCCGTGGTCTGGCGCTTGGCACGCGCTTCCAACCACTTGCCCAGCAGCACCAGCGTGATGACCACGGCCGATGCCTCGAAGTACAGGTGCGGCGTATGCCCCGCGCCATGGGTGGATTCGGCCGTGGCCCACAGCCACAGCGACAGGCCGTAGCCCGCGCTGGTGCCGATGGCCACCAGCAGGTCCATGTTGCCCGTGAGCGCCTTGGCGGCATGCCAGCCCGCCTTGTAAAAGCGCGCGCCCAGAATGAACTGCACCGGTGTGGCCAGGATGAACTGCACCCACGCCGGCAGCATCCAGTGCAAGCCGAACAGATCGCCCAGCATGGGCAGCACCAGCGGCGCCGATAGCAGCAACCCCACCGCCACCGGCGTGAAGCCTGCCCAGGGCGACTGCGCGCCCTCCTCACCCGCTTCCTGCTCCTCCACGCTGCGCGGCTCGTAGCCGGCATTGCGCACGGCGCGGCGTGCCAGCGCCTCTATGCCCCCGCCGCTGGCGGCGTCGAACACGATGTGCGCGCGCTCGGTCGCCAGGTTCACCGTGGCGTCCTGCACGCCCGGCACCTTGCGCAGCGCACGTTCCACCCGGCCCACGCAGCTCGCGCAGGTCATGCCGGCAATGCCCAGGTCCAGCGTGCCCGCGGGGGCGTCGCCCGATGCGGCAGGGGAAAGGGAAGCAGAAGTCATGAAAGCCACCTTGGAATCGATACAGGGCGCACCTTAAACCCTGACATGCTGGCAAGGTCAAGCGGCAGGCCGCGTGTGTCCCCGCTTGACTTTGACACCATGTCAGGCTTCATGATGCAGCTGTCGGCCACCCGCTGGCCCGCAACCCATCCACCGCCCTTTGATCGAGAGGACCATCATGCAATACACATTTCAAGTCCAGGGAATGACCTGCGGCCACTGCGAACGCGCCGTGGTGCACGCGGTGCGCCAAGTCGACACCGACGCCCTCGTGAAGGTAGACCTGCCCACCGGCCAGGTCATCGTGGAGAGCGACAAGTCGCGCGAGGCGCTGGCCAACGCCATCCAGGAAGAAGGCTACAAGGTCGCCGCATGAGCACCGCGCCGCGGCGCCCCGCCCACCGCGTGCCCAGCGACGGCGCCGGGCCCGCGGCCGCGCTGGACTGGCCCGTGGCCATCGGCACCGCCGCCGAGCGCGCAGGCGTCTCGGCGCGCATGCTGCGCCACTACGAATCGCTGGGCCTGCTGACCGGCGTGGCGCGCACCGACAGCGGCTACCGCCAGTACACCGAGGCCGATGTGCACACCCTGCGCTTCATCCGCCGCGCGCGCGACCTGGGCTTCTCGATGGAGGAGATCGCCACCCTGCTCGGCCTGTGGCAGGACAAGCAGCGCGCCAGCAGCCAGGTCAAACGCATCGCCCAGGCGCACATCGACAACCTGAGCGAGCGCATCGCCGCCATGCAGGCCATGCAGCGCAGCCTGCAGGCGCTGGTGCACTGCTGCCACGGCGACGACCGGCCGGACTGCCCGATCCTGGACGATCTGGCCATGGCCGGCATCCCGAATAGCGGCGCCGCCGACGTCGCTATTTAATTCATAGCTGCCAGCGCTTGTGGACAGGGCGCTGGAGGCCTAAAACACCCCAAACCAACCCGCCGGCCGGGCCACAATGGCCGCCTTGACACACCCTGCAGGAGATGTAATGGATGCCTCCCTCCCCACGGGGAAGTCGATCG
>NZ_JSYI01000099.1:0-27348 GCF_001023515.1 Diaphorobacter sp. J5-51
AGCTTTGCGTACCGTCACTTATTGCACTGAAAACGAGGAGACCCCACCTCCGACTTTGCCCCCTCACGGGGGCTTTTTTTCGGCCCAATCTTGACGCACTTATGCTGTCACGCTAGACTTCTAGGGACTTGCCGCAATGGCTTGTCGTGATCGCGTGTCACTCCCTTATCCAGTCTGACTGGTACATCAACCCTCGGGTCCAAAGACCTGACGGTCGTGGGCTCGTTCTCTTGAAAGAGTCTCATGAAAATCCTATTCCATCCCGGCCGCTGCGTCATGACCAATGGCGCTGCGGAACTGCTGGGCAGTCTGGGAAAACAACCCCTTGACTACATCCACATGCACGTGGGGCAACTCAAAGGCCAGATGTGTGATGAAGACCACGAAGCGAACATGCGCGCCATCGAAAACGGCACGCGCGTTTTTTCCCGATACGAAGTTGCCTCCAACCAGGTCATCTACGTGATCACCGAAGCAGACCGCTCTGCTACGACCATTCTGTTGCCCAGCGAATACTGAGCAACAACTTCAAACCAACGGCGCAAGCCGGTGGGTTATTCAACCCTCAGGGGCCTATCGTGCCCTCTGAGGGCGCGTGTGGCTCCTTACCTCAGGAGCAAAGATGAACGCTGTTAACGAGCTTCGTCGCATGCGCATTGGCTTCAAAGCCATTGACCCTACGAACGTCAAACAAGGCTACATGGTGAACGAAGCCCAAAGGACAACCTTTGACTTCGCTCTCCTGGAATCTGGTGGAGATCCGACCTGGACACTCATCAAGACGAACGCACGGGGCACATTCTCTGATCATGACCTCTACGGTTATTGCAGCGGTGCAGCCTTCGAAGCAGAAATCGGTTTGCGAACTGTCAAAGGCAAGAAGATGAACGCTGAAACGTACATCGGAAGCTGGCGGCAGGTGGAGCTGACCGACGTGACCAAGATGGCAGATTCGCGTTTGATCGTGGAGATGGATGTCAAACCAGACGAACTGGAAAAACTGCTCGCGGACGATTACTTCGGCTACACCTTCGACAAGGCAACCTGTTCGCTGGAGAGTCAAGGTGATCTGCTTAAAGCAACCATTCCAGTCATCAACTTCAATAATTACCTGGTCGCAACCTGCTTTTGGTCTGGCACACCAAAGAGGGTATCGCTTCAACCCATGGCCGAGTCAGAACCCGCAATGCTGGGAACGGACATTAGCCTGATTGAAATCGTCACGGCACCCTCGGTGTTTGGCGAAACCATGTCATTGTTCTAAGGGGATGCCACGTGTCGAGCAGCTGCATTTACAAGGAATTCGCCGCCAAACTCCCTGCGGAGGTCCACGGTGGAAATAACGACCACTTCATGCTGATTTCCCTGGCTGGTGATAGCAACTGCTACACCCACTCTGGAAAACGTGCGAGGAGCTGGTACATCCAATCCGTGGGCTCTGCGCTCATGATCATTGCTGATGCTATTACTGTATCCAGTGGATTTGATCGAGGAGGGTTGTTCTTCGGAAACTTTGGTTCCTCGGGATCATTGTTGCCAGAGCAGTACATTGCCAAAGTCAGGCGCATGCTCAAGCATGCGCACCCCATTGGCGACGATGGCTATGTGAACAACGTTCGCATCACACCCAAGCAGGCCGGCGCTGATCTCATTGAAACCCTCAAGGTAGCAGTCGAGAAAGCTCAGGCCAACTACGATGGGAAAAATCGCATTGGGTTTTACGATCTCCTGCGGATCGAGGGCCCTACCGACTGACCCCAGCGCCATCTAGGCGCATCTCAACCCAAAGGCAACTCCCCGCAAGGTGTTGCCTTTTTCTTTGGAGCAACCATGAATATTCACCAAATGCGCGAACTCCACGCAGAGGTCTACTTCAAGGCGCACGACTTTCCTTACCCAGTCGCGAAATCGTCTGCAGCGGATAGTTCCGGGACAGAAAGACTCTGGAGCCGACTGGTTCAGCTGGCAGATGGCACCATCGTGAAGCACGAGGTACTTTTCGAAGCGGGATCTGCAAGGGTGCTAGCTGCACAGGCGTTCACTTCATCCTGGGCAATTGTTGGCAACACGAGCACAACCAAGGCGCTTGCGGGCCTACAACGAATTCTCGCCCTGGGCTACGTCGTTCAACGCAAGGAACCTGACTCCAGCGAGCAATTCGTCTTGGTGGACTACATCAGGGGAGTGCACACGCCCTTCACGGCAACCACCATCGAAGAAGCCTTTGAACGGGCCAGCGAGATGGTAGCGATCCAAAACGAGATCGCATGAAACAAAAAACCCGCCTTGGCATGGAAGCCGTGGCGGGTTTTTTTTTGGCCGAAAGGATCAGCGGTACTGACTGGCCAGGCACGCACCATCAGCCGCCATCTGGTGCGCGACGACACCTGCAACTACCGTGTAGAGACTTCCCAGCAGGAAACCCGCGATCAGGGCCTGCTTAAGCGTGAAATTGCGCTTCGGCGGCTTAACACCGCTGGGATCAGGAACCGCGCTTGCAGCACGTTGTGTCAAAGCAATGTCCATTTCACCTCCATAAAAGGAAAACTCTAGCGTCCCGTTTCTGTATAGGCCACAGAGTCCGTCGTAATGGCGAGTTGCACAACTGTCGAAGTGTGGGAGAGTGCTTCTATGAACGAAGAACAAATTCAAGCACACGACACCAGTTCCGCCGAAGATTGCATTCGCGCGATGCTGCCTGATGCAGATCCTCATGCGTTTCACCGTGTGGTGACGGTGGCACTGCTCTTACCTGCAGATGAATACCAACGCAACGCGGTGATCACAAAGCTCTCGCCAGCCGAGTACATCGGCGGCCTACAAATTCTGGACGTGCGCCAAGGCTTCACCGCCATCGAACTGGATGTGGCTCGTGAGCAGTTCGAAGACCCTGAGAGATTCGCGACGTACAGTCGGCAGCTGGCGATGATTCACAATCTCCACTTGATCAGGGCGGGCCAGAAGGCCGGTGAAATCCGGAAAGAAAAGCGCCCACCGCCCGCCCCCTTGCTTACTCCTTGGAGGAGCTTTTTCAACTGGCTGGCCATCAATTTTCTGGGCATTGCAGCAGCATTCACGGCCCTCTCACTTCTGAGCCACTTCTTCAGTTTCAGCCCGCTATGAGCGACCAATTCTCTTCCCAGGACTATCTCCACTTCCGCAGGGCAATGAATGCCTCGGTGGAGCAATTCGCTCCGTTGATAGGCATGGAACCGGAATTCCTGCGCGCCCACGAAACGAGCGATCTGCCTGTCCCTAAGCCGGTGGCGGCGCTGATGCGCTACCTCGCGCAAGGGATCAATCTGAGCGGCGATCCCGATAGCACCGATGTGAGCGACTTTTCATGGTGTGTCCCAGTGGAGAAGGGCACGAGGTCGGTTCCCATGCTCCTGCACACGAGCTATCCCCGTTTCCAGACACTTCTCATTGGCCAGGACCAGCTCGACTTCTACACGAGGAATTTCAGTGATTGCTTGGACATGGCCAGCACCAAGTACAACGGGAAGACCTGGTACATGTTGACCCTCCTCATCGATGTGCCCACCTCCTACCCGCATGAAAAGGTGGAGAAGGGCATTGGAATCATCATGGACAAGATACTTGAGATGGAGATGACGCGGTAGCACATGCCGCAGCAGTCCGTGGCCCGCGTGGGCAGGAATTTTCCGCAATAGGTCCACACTTGCCGATCCTCTGGCCCAGCGAGGCTCTTTCGTGCAGAATAGGCCTATCTGCTTCTGCAGTCATGGCCTCTGTGCCATCCCTCATCAACCCTTCGGGCAACTCCCGCAGGGTGGTTGCCCATCCAACTGGAGCAACCAAAATGCAAAGCATTATTTCTTATCCGAATCGCGGCCACTGGGGAGATTCAAAGTGGCGCGGTAATTGTTCGGGATTCGTATACCGCGACCTGTTTGAGCAGCTGAAGCCGGCTACCTTTGTCGATCCTATGGTCGGCTCGGGCACCTCGGTAGAAGTTGCTCGCGAGATGGGTATTGAGGCCTGGGGGCTGGATCTTCACCAGGGCTTCAACGCCGTGAGTGATTCCATTCTCTTGGCTGTGGGCCAGCAGGTGGATTTGTGCCTTTCCCACCCACCGTACGGCTCGATGATTACCTATAGCGGCGAGGTCTGGGGTTCCAAGCCCGATCCTGCTGATCTTTCTCGGTGCAGTTCCAATGAGGAATTTCACGAGAAGATGCAACTGGTCTTACTGAATCAGCGTGATGCAACCAAGCCGCAGGGCTTTTACGGAACCATCATAGGTGATTATCGGAAGAACGGCGTCTATTGCTCCTATCAGGCTGAAATGATTTCGCGCCTGCCGAGTGATGAACTGGCCGCCGTAATCATCAAGCAACAGCACAACTGTGTGTCCGACTCGCGCAGTTATTCCAAACTGACTTTGCCTCGTGTGATTCACGAATATGTCCTCCTCTGGCGCAAGAAGTCCACGCCCGTTCTGGTGCTGCTGGGCACCATTGCAAAGGAGCAGTACGCGCGACTGACAGGGACGTGGAAGTCCATCGTTGGCCTCGTTATGCAACGACTGGGCGGAAGGGCGAAGCTGGATGACATCTACCAGGAGGTTTCGAGGGCAGCTCCCGAAAAGCTATCCATGAACCCCAATTGGCAGGCGAAGATCCGGCAAGTCCTCAACAGCTCTGGCATGTTCAGCTCACCCGAGCGGGGCATTTGGATGCTGGCGTCCTAACCAAGGACGGGACAAAACGGACCGCGCCCGCAAGGCGCGGGCTTCGTTTTGATGATGGAGTAGGGCTGGTCGTCTTTGGGAAAAGCCGCAACCAAAGCCTGCTCTCCATATCAACCCATCGGCTGTGCACAGCACAAGCCTCTTTTAAGGAACCATCGTGAGCCATTTCAAGAAGATGGCCCCGAGGGAGCATGCCTTGCGCATGAAGATGATGCTTGTACGATCAACCCTGAAAACGACCCTCGCAAGAGGGCAGTGGAAGGGAAGGGCGCGCATGCAATTCATCGTCAATTTCGATGCTGAATCCACGATTCCTGACCTTGTGAAAAGCAAGGCAATGGAGGAGGGGATCACGCCGGAAATGCTCATCAAGAGGGCAATCGCAGGCTACCTAGGAACCCATGGCAACGTGGAGCCCCAGGTGTCTCGCCCAGCAAGTTTGCGTGAATTCTTTCAGGATCGCGGCTTGATCAAGAAACCATAGAGCCCCAAACGGGGCAGGGAGAGTAGCATGTCTAATCTTTCTGCCCCGATAGGGGCAGTGGTGCGTGTGTGGTTCCCGGAAACGGAAACCATCATGCAACCTGGCCCGAAGTTCAGGCCAGGCCTAATCCTGGGCTTTGATGAAAACAATGGGCGCCGAAAGGTACTTGTTGCCTACGGAACGAGCCAGCGCACTAACACCAGAGGCTGCGGTGAATTCACCGTGCTTTTGACGCGCAACAACTCGGATGGCAAGAAAACCAAATTCTGCTTGATGAAGCGACTTTGGATTGAATTGTCACCCGAGTATTTTTGCTCCGAGAAGGGTCGCCAGCCCGCACCTGAGGAACTTGCACAGGAATTCATGAAACCATTCATGAATGCTGCGGAAGAAGCTGGTTTGATTTGATTCGGTAACTCCGGGGTGCACTCCACCCATATTCAAACCAATATTTGGATAATGAAACCCACCATAAACCACAAGCCCCATCAGCCCAGAAGCTGACGGGGCTTTGTGTTTTCTGGGATATCACTTTTCCGAATTAAAAATTGCGCGCTACAGCTTTATCTATAGAATCTGGCAATAGCGATAACGTGCAAATATTCTAGATGACTGAAAAAAGAGATAGCCAAACAATTAAAGAACGCTTCTGCAAGGGGTATGGCCTGGACTGTGGCTTGTTTCACCTCGGCTACGCCATGATCCAAATGCGCTGTCACGTGTGGTCTATCGCCCCCACCGTGCAATCAAGGATGCGCAAGCAGTGGCAAGAGTTTGCGGCTTTGCTTTCTAAGCGTGGCGTCATTACAGCCGGCAAACTCGAATCAGAACTCATTATCTGGGCGATCAAACAGATTTACAAGAAGATTGACGCTACTGCCAGGGACAACGACCAAGCCATTAAACACAAAAAGGAGTTGCTCTTTACGATCAACAACGTGTTTTCTGTGCTCCCCTTGCTTCAATGGAACCCTATGGGTTATCAACCCGATGGGAACGTGTCTCTGAAATGGACTCTCCCAGAAGAGCCGGCACTTTCAGAATTCGATGCCCACTACCAGTCCCAGAAGATGCAATGGCTCGGGCGCTGCATGGCTGTGATCAATTCTGGGGCGGCCAGCACCATGCGTAGCCTTGGAGCGGAGATCTACGCGCATTGTTATCGCGGTGAACTGGCTCACTCCTGGATTTCGACATACAAAAAGGCCTGGAGCGCCTTCATGAAGTGGTGCCCATACGAGACGACAGACCAGCTGACGCACGAGGACATCACGGCTTTCGCCCTTTGGCTTCTGGACCGGGCTGACGACAAGGTTGACCCCTTGCCGGTAGAGGTTGGTGTATTCGCATTGAACATGGTGAATGACGGCCTTGCACGCCTGCGTGGTGAGCACTGGAAGCACGTTGAGCAACCGTTCACCACCGAAGAGGTGGCACGGGTGCCTCATCCAGCACAAATACCCATCTCATCCATTGCTGTAGCTGAGGCGCACAAGACCACAGTCCCAGTTTCCAAATCGTCCCTCAAGGCCCCACATGTGCGCGAGGACGCGCGGCAGAATTACTACCTTGGCTCCTCGATGCTGATCGTCGGTCAGCGAATCATCAAGCTACGAAGCGACAAGGCTGGGTCTGATGTCTTGAGCCAGAGTAACGCGAATCGTGCCCGCAATTGGCAGACGTTTTGTTCATTCATGAGCGCCAAGAACGTCCAGCACCTGAGCCAGCTCGACAGCTCTCACATCGAAGCGTTCATTCAAGAGCAATACTCACAACTGGACCTGGGTGCACTCAAGCCCTATGCTCTGAAGGCCCGTATTGCTCACCCCCTGGCCCTTATAAGCAGCATCTTGCCGCTTGAATTTGAGCAAAGCAAACACTTCGCAGACAACAAGTGCATCACCCCGTGGAAGGCGCCTGAGGCACCGACAACTTCGGCGATGCCGCAGGACATTTCAACGCCTGAATTCTTTGCAAGGAATATTGTCAATTTCGGGCTTGGAAACGGTTTGATCGGACCCGCTTACCAAATACTGATCGAGGATAAAAGTCTTGATCTTCCCCCGAAACAGAAAGAATTATGTGCGGTTACGTTCGGCGTGTTTCTAAAAGACGAGGGTCTTAAACAGCTTCAGGAAGTGACTTGCACTATTGGCAAGGCTTTCTTTGATCAGCTCGAAGATCGAATCGAGGACGGCCTGACCAGCAGGTACTTTGGAGAAGAAATCGCAGCAGCTGCAAATATCATCATGGCGGTGATGCAAGATGGCTGGGATCACCGCAAGATCAGATCAATGAATAAAACCCATCAGATTAATCCGCTAGAAACCAGCACCGATCATTCGATAAAAAGGCCAAACTCTCGGGATCTGGCATCGCGTCCTAGACATTGACAAGACCCGTTTTCGTGAGATCATCAACTACATAAGCAAACCACAGAGAAATCAAGTATGTTGAGCATCAAACACATTTTCACGGCCATCGCAGTCATTACCCTTTCCGCCTGTTCCGGCTCGGACGGCGATAAGTTCGTGGGTAAATGGATTAATGGATACAATCCAAAAACTACGTTGGAAATAGTGAAAGATTCCAACGGAAAAACCTTCACTATTACTGACAGAATGATCTTCCGAGGTGAGCCTGCTGTATCTGTTTACCATGCAACTGAGGAGGATGGCAATCTGGTAATCCAGAGTGTGATTGGGAAACTTTATCTTAAAATTGATGCGAATGATTCTTTGAAAGCCCCCTTGGGCCGCTCGTGCCCTGGATGCGAAAACTGGGCACGTGCCAAATAACCAACCAGGGGTTGACGAGCATGAAATGGAACCTGAAAGGCAAAACCACCAGTCAGGGACTTATCGCTCCACGGGTCTTGGCACAAGGGTCGATACCTGTACTGCTCGTAGCCACGGGCAGGGCCGTCTCGTTCGTCTCCGACACGGGGGAATCAATTGATGCCCATCCTCACGTCACAGTGTCGTTGGGCGAGTCATGGACTTACGGCCCTGACGGCTCGGATGTCTGTGTTACCCACTACTTCATAAGTGCGTATGGCGCTGCCGGCCGTGCTCGCAATCTCGTGCTTCCTGTCTTGCCCTACCAGAATTGCGCCCCGCTGCGCACGGGGGCTGAAATCCAGGCACTTATCGACGGCCTGGCTCCCAAAATCGCAGAGGCAGTGGCCATGTGCGGTCGGCTGGATGAGATTTTCAGCCGATGCCGAGCGTCGCATGAGTGTTGCAAGCCACCTCAAGGGCGAGTGCAACACCAGGACTGGTTACGAGTCCGCGTGCGCAAAAGCCGGCGTTGCTGCTTTCAGTGATCAGGAAATCACAAGCTCGTATGGTGTGGACTTTGGCGATTTTGGTTTTCCTGAGTACAGCCCAGAAACCGTCGTTCAGATAGCTCTCGCACGCCACCGGAAAACTGCCCTGGAGGCCGAGTCCAAGAGCTTGCCTGAGCAAACCTCACAAAAGCCCCAGGCTGGGACAACACTACCAACGCCACCCCTCAAGACCGGGCAGCTGTGGGAACCCTGCATCTGTGGAAATGAGCCCGTCTACATGCCACTCCATTTGTGCGCCAACTGCTGGCCCAAAAGCTAAACGCCTCAACCACCAAAGAAAAAGGCCACGCCCCATAGAGGGGAGTGGCCTTTCCTTTTTATGCACCAGCACGGGTGCGTGCCAGCGCCTTCAATAGAAGCAACGGGGGCAGACTGGTTTGTAGCGCGTGTCGCCGCCGATTTCCAGCACATCGCCCATTCGGACGGGTTTGCCGTCTGCTTCGATGCGTAGGTTCATCGTCGCTTTCTCCCCGCATCGGCAAAGAGTGCTGATGGCGTGAAGGTCGTCGGCCAGGGCCAACAACATCGCAGCGCCAGGAAACGGGTTCCCTTGAAAGTCTGTGCGCAAACCGAAGCAAGAAACTCGCATGCCACCCTTCGCACGCAGATCCTGATGGAGCTGGCGCACTTGGGTTGGCGTGAGGAATTGCGCCTCATCGATGAACAATTCGTCCACGCCTTCAAACGCGGTGCGCTTAAAGACCGTGTTCTCGGAGAAAACCTCCGCATCACAAAAGACGCCCATTCGGGAAGTAATGCGTCCTGTGCCAAAGCGATCATCGCTTGCGCTTGTCATAACACGAACGGTCTTCCCAATCGCCAGGAGGTTGTAACGGTACTGCAAGAGTGCCGTACTTTTCCCTCCTTGCATTGTGGAGTAGAAGAATTCCAGAGATCCAATAGATTGACCTTGCATATTTCTTTCCATACTGAAGCAAGGCCACCTTACAGGGTGGGGCCCTGCAAGGGTTTTAAGGGGCGCCATAAGGCGCACGAAGGCTACGCCTACGTCCTCTAATCATGCCACATGCCGGCTCATTGGACCATACAGACCAGCACCACTCCCTCTCTTGACCATAAAAAAAAGCGACTGGAAGTCGCTTCTTTGTGGTGCCCGAATCCAATTAAGGAATCAGGTACTGGGTGCGATCCTTGTCGCTGATCCACTTCGGTGCCTTACCACGGCCGGTCCACGTTTCACCCGTTTCAGGATTGCGGTACTTGGCCGCGACAGTGCCGCCCTTGCGGGCGCCAGAACGAGTAGCACTGCCGAAAACATCGCGCTCGGTGAGTTCGAAATTCGCAACGTCCTGACGGATGCGCTCGATGACTTCCGCGCGCTGCGCATTGCGCATTTCCTTGATTTGTCGATCAAGTGCTTCGCGCTGTTCCAACAGTTGCTGGTAGGTGGTGCTCATTTGCTTTGCCCTTCATGAATGTTTGATCTATCGAGTTAATTAAAACACAAGAATTAGGTTCTCGCAAGAAACTCAAATGTGCTTTAGATACCTCGTCTCAAGGTTCCCCCGATCTTCAGAGAGCATCAGTAACGAGCAGCGAACAAAGTGCCAGGTGCCCATAAGCACATGATTTAAAAGGATGCCTCGGTGCTAACCCCGTGAGGCTTGAAGCACATTCATTCTTTCTGCAACACCGGCAAACTATTTCGCACCCACCTGGTGCGAGCTTTGCCTTTCTACCCGAGACGACGCTTCTTGACAGTCAAAGCTCGCGCAATAAGAGGCTTTGGTCTTCGAGCCTTCTGGGGTAGGGGGGACGTTGCACTCCGATCTTCGTGTGACTTCATACTCGCAAGCTGGCGTTCCAGGCCACGGTTAAGACCTCGAACCTCTGCTAACTCAAGTTGAATATTTGCAACCGTCTCCATGGCGTTGTTCGCCCGCTGCCGATAGGTAGAGAGTTCAATGTCCTTACTCTCGGCCAACGCCTTCAGCTGCTCTCGAATCTCTCTCTCGGCCGTGCGGGCTGAATCGATTTGCAACTTGGAAAACTTGATCTCCCCCTCAAATCTCTGGGCATCGCTTTGGCGCAGCAACCGCTCAGATTCGAGATCGCGAGAAAACCGTACTTCTGCTTCTTGCCGTGCCTTGGCTTCTGTTTCGGCTTGATCCTGCCATTTCAGCAACGCCTCTTTAAGTGCCAGGATCTCTACTTTCTGACCCTCTAGCAGGCTGCTGAAATACTCCCCAGCGTCCGAACCTGTTCAGCGGCTGTAGCCGCATTTTTCCGTATCCTGAAAGTCAACCCCTCAAAATCGCCTGCTTTCAGTCGCAAAGCACGGTTTTCTGATCCTTTTTCCTTTACACCTGCCCCTGCAGACGGATTTGCCCCAAGCTGCGCAACCGCGTGAGGTTGTAGCCCGCCATCGTCAGCACAAACATCTGGTCCACCTTCTTGATCCCGCGCACCACCACCTGACGCATGTGCCCCACCGTCTTGGCCCAGCCAAAGCCTTGTTCGATCAGCTTTCTCTTTTGCTGGGAGATGGCGTAGCCTTCGCTGCCCGCGATCCTGTCAGGCACCGCCGATTGACGACCTGATTTGTTCTGCGCCACATGGGGCAGCACGTTCATCTCTTGCAGCGCGTCGATGAACTCCTTGGCGTCGTAACCCTTGTCTGCACCCAGCGTGATCGTGATGGGGTCATCGCCGGGCAGTGCCTGTCGCGCATCGTTGATCATGGCCTTGGCCGCTTCGCGCTCTGCATGTCCGTCGGCCTGGGTGACCACGGCACTGACCACCAGCCCATGGCGGTTGTCGGTGAGTGTGTGGCCCATGAAGCGCAACTCGCTGGCCGTCTTGCCCTTGCGGTACAGCCGCGCGTCCCCGTCCGTGGTGGATTCATGGGTGTCGTTGCTGCGCTTTTGGTCTTTGAAGTTGCCCGCGTCCGTATCGTCGTCGCCCTGGCGATCTTTGCGCACAAAGCTCTTGTGGCCCGCCCAGGCCTGGATCAGGGTGCCATCCACGCTGAAGTGCTCGCCCGAGAGCAGTTCCTGCTCCTGGGCTTGTTGCACGATCTGATTGAAGAACTCGATGACCGCATCGTGCTCGATCAGGCGTTCGCGGTTCTTGCTGAAGACGCTGGGCACCCAAACGGCATCGTCCATGGCCAGGCCAATGAACCAGCGAAACAGAAGGTTGTACTGGGTCTGCTCCATGAGCTGGCGCTCCGAGCGCACGCTGTAGAGCACCTGGATGAGCATGGCGCGCAGCAGCTTTTCGGGAGCAATGCTGGGGCGCCCGCCTTTGATGTCGGCCGCATACATCCGGGCAAACAGCTCGTCCATGTTGGCCAGGGCTTTATTGACCATCACACGGATCACGCGCAAGGGGTGATCGGCGGGCACGAAGTCATCGAGGTGGCGCATGGTGAACAGGCTCTCGGTGAAGGTGTCGGCTCCGCGCATGTCTGGCTTGTCTGTCTGGTCGGTTGGGTTGCCTCAATTGTCCTGGCAAGACGTCAACCGGGAAACGACGGTGGGGAGTATTTCAGCAGCCTGCTAGCAGTTTCTCAGCAATTTCACGTCGCTCCCGCTCCTGATGCATCTCTGCGTCCAGTAACTGCAGTCGTGATGACATTTCCCTGGCCATCCGCTCGGCCTCGATTTGAGAGCGCTGCGCTCTGGCCACTTCATTCTGGGCGTCCAGGCGTTCCGCTTCAAAACAGGCCCGAGCATTGGTGACCGACAGTTCCCACATCCGGCCCAATGCGTCTGCGAATCCATCTTGCAGTTCCTGTGGGAGATATGGGGCATCGAGGCGCACGCGGGCCTTGTCTCGTAACTCCTGCCAGAACTCATGCAAGTCGCGGTTGATGTCCGTGAGCGACCCTTGCTGGGTGTACGCCAGCACGACCTTGGCTGAGGGATAGATCCCGTGTTCAAAGAACAGCAGTGAAGCCGCAAGACGCGTCTTTTCCTTGCGCGGCGCCTCAATCGGCATTCGCGCCCTTAGCGTCGCCTGGATTCCAGCGTCTACGTGAGTGTGCTTTTCTAGCTTTCCAGTCATGAGGACTCCACATGCGGTGAAATTGACCCGATTGTACTGCGGTTACGCTTGCCGTAAACCTTACGGGTAACGTTACCCCTATAACGTTTTCCCCATGGTTTTTATGATAACCCCTCTTATCATAACTTCGAGAATGACAACAGACGGCGATCCACGTTTTGGCGTCCGAGACCGTCCCAGACGCCCATGGTGCGCGGCATGTCCACCACGCGCGTCCATGGAAATTCAAAGACTTACCGGCATGCGAGGTCGGCGCAACAGAAAACCGTGTCCAAATAGTTGACACTTACGCCAAGACTGGCAGAATGCAGTCCATCGCATCAGTGTCTAAATACAAGACACTTTCAGAACGTGCAGGAGAGCCTGATGAGCACCACGCTTTACTACGAGACGCGCGCAGGAGTTCGCCGCTACACGGGCAGCATTACGGACGATGGCTGGCTGGAAGACGGCACGCCTATCGAGGACATGGCGCCGTACTTCATTACGGACGCTGCCCTGGACGGCGAACAGGCCAAGGCCGTGATGGCGCGGGTGCTCCAGCTCTGCGAGGTAGGCGCCACGGTGGATGTGCAGGCGATCGTTCAGCAGGTGCTCGATGGCGCACTGGTGCCCCTGTCGCACTACGATCACATGCTCATCGGGTTTGACGGCGCCAGACACCCTCGCACCAAGTACGACTACCTGATCGACCTGATGGGAGAGTTCCAGTGCTTCCACAGCATGGATGGGCGGCGCTGCATGTTCGAGAGCTACGGCGCGACGGTCGATTTCAAGGCTCTGCAATGCTTCGTGGATGCATTCGGCCAGCAACGCACGGAGCAAGCCATTGAACTGCTGCGGGATTGCGAGTTCACGCCCTTGGCATCCTTGGTTGCAACCTATTTGAGCGTTTGCCTCAAAGGATTGGCCAAGGAAATCATTGCGGCGGGCGAAAAAACCAATGAACCGGCGCTGGCGGCGTAAAACCAACCAAAAAGGTAACCTATGTGGAAAAGACTTCTTGCGGCAACTGCAATCACCCTGGCCCACTTGGCGGGCACGAACGCGTCAGCCGCCGAATTGAGCGGCAAGGTCGTGCGCGTGGCCGATGGCGACACGATCACGGTGCTCGATGCCAGCAAGACGCAACACCGCATTCGTCTGACGGGCATCGACGCGCCTGAGTCAAAGCAGGCGTTCGGCAACCGTTCGCGTGAATCGCTTGCGGATCTCGTGGCAGGCAAACAGGTCGTGGTGCACTGGAATGAGCAGGATCGCTACGGCCGCATCCTCGGCCAGGTGCTCACCCCCGAGGGCCAGGATGCCAATCTGGCCCAGGTGCAGCGCGGTATGGCGTGGCACTACGCGCATTTCGCCAACACCCGCCCTGCCGCCGAATCGCGGGCCTACGCTGCTGCGCAAAGGCAAGCGCAAAGCCAAAAACTTGGGTTGTGGCAAGACAAGGAACCCACCCCTCCGTGGGATTGGCGCATGCAAGCAAGGAACTGACGGCCACTGACGCGGCTCTATCATATGCACTATACGTATAACGCATTAGGAGAACGCAATGCACAAACGGATGACCATCACCCTGGATGAAGCAGTGTATGAAGGGCTCTATCGGATGGTGGGACGGCGCAAGATGAGCCAATTCATCGAAGACTTGTTACGCCCGCATGTGGTGGATACCTCGCTCGATGAGGGCTACCGGGCCATGGCCGCAGACAAAGAGCGCGAGGCGCAAGCTGTCGAATGGTGTAACGCACTGGCCGGAGATATCGCCGATGCTGCGCGGTGAAGTCTGGTGGGTGGAATTCGATCCGTCCGTGGGCAGTGAGATCCGCAAAACCAGGCCAGCCATCATCGTCAGCAATGATGCTGCGAATCGCAATCTGCAGCGCGTGGTCGTTGTGCCCATCACCAGTAATGTCGGGCGTACTTACCCTGGCGAGGCGGTGGTGACCTGCAATAGGCAAAGCAGCAAGGCCATGGCCGACCAAATCATGACAGCCGACAAGGTGAGGCTCAAGAATCGTCTTGACGTGCTATCCAAGGCAGACATGCTGCTTGTCGAGGAAGCCATCAAGGTGCATCTCGCCCTTCCCAAGTGAAACACACGATGCCCAATTCGAGGTTAGACATGGACTTTGAAGCATGGTGGAATCAGCACGGGCAGTTTTGTCGTGCAGGCGGGGGCGACTATGAGAAGACGTTTGCCTTCCGCGCCTGGGAAGCTGCCGTCAATATGGAACGCAAGGCATGCGCAGAAATCTGTCGCTCCGATGCATTGAAAATGGAGCAGGAAGCCCTGCAGGCCATCGAAAACGGTGAACACGACGAGGTGTCATCACTACGCTCCACGGCCTGGAGATTGACTGTTGCCGCGAATGCCATCGGTGCACGCGCTGGCTAACACAGCACAATTTGAGGTTCAATCCCTGTGGCCAACGACATCCTGTCCGCCTACCAGCTCGCATCCCGTCTGCACGAAGGTCAGACAGACAAGGCCGGTCGCCCCTACATCGAGCACCTGACGCGCGTGTTCCTGCGCGTGCAGGCCGCAGGCGGGGATGCCACCCAGCTGATCGCGGCCCTGCTGCACGATTGCATCGAGGACGGCCGCGCCACGGTCGATGGTCTGCGAAGCGACGGAGTGCCGCAAGAAGCCATCGTGCTCATCGTGGCCCTCACCAGGCAGGCGGGGCAGTCCTACCCGGACTACCTGGCGGGCGTGCTGGCCGTGCAGGGCGCTCGCCTCATCAAGATGGCAGACGTCGAAGACAACAGCGACGAGGCACGGCTGAGCCTGCTTTCCGAAAAGGATGCCGAGCGGTTGCGCAAGAAGTACGCGGAGGCTTTTCGCGCACTTGACATTCATGTCTCTCCCAAAACCATTCGTGGAACTTGACGCGATGCCAACCCACCTCACCCTTTCCGGCGACGACAACACCCCCGCCATGCCGATGACCGACGCCGAGGTCAATCATCTGCGCCGTCTGCTGGCCTGGCTGGAATGCGAATACAGCCTGGGCGAGCACGCGGCCTTGGGTTGTCTCAAGGCTGCGACAGCCATGGTGGCCCATGGTTTTACGACGCCGGAACAGGGGAGCGCCCTCCTTCACGAAAAGGCCAAGCAGATCAACCAGGTGCCCGCCTACGTGCGCCAGGCCCACAAGATGCTGACCAAGGCATTGCGCGAGCACGAGCGCAAGTCCGGGATCGTCGGAGACTGAGATGCCCAAACGTCCCATGCGCGACCCAGGCACAAGCAGGCCCGAGCGCGTCTACAACGTGAGTAGCTCACAGTTCAGCGTGGCGCGACGCTTTGGCTCCTGCATGATTAACGGTGCGGAGTATCACTACGACCAGGCAAGCGACACGTTGACGAGAATGGATGTCTGGCGGGCTCGGTGTGCGCAAAGCAAAGAAGCCGCCGAACAGGCAGCCGCCGCTGAGCGGAAAAAATGGACGGAAGCCGCACAGCTGCTTTCTCTGGAAAACCCAGAGACACCCAAGGACGCATAGGAAACCGAGATGCTGCAAATCCAACACGACGGCGACCTGTGGACGCTGGTGAGCCAAGGCTCCACCCGCGAAGGCAAGATTTACTGCCATCTGGCCAGCACCACGCGCACGCGCCAGCAGCGCAACGGCGCCGTACCAGTGCAGATTGCCGACTGGATCGACGCCCAGGTCATTCTCGCGGCGGCGCAAATCCAGGAAGAGGCTCAGCGCAAGCAAGCCGCTCAGGAGCACAAAGGGCCGTGCGTGCCCTGGCGTGGCAGGGGCGGCGAACTGGGTGCCTGCATCTATTGCGGTCAGGCGGTGGACGCGATCACCGCCTACTACTCAGATGCACGAAGGTGTCCACCACGGCCGGCGAGGGTCAGGCGGTGGACGCGATCACCGCCTACTACTCAGACCGCGCCAATGGCCATCATGCCAATCGGGCTCGCTGATGCCCTGCTACATCCAGAAAATCCAGCCGCCCAGTCGGGAAAACTATCAGCTCTGGTTGAGCATGGGCTTCCTCGGTTCCTGGGAGGACTACTGCCGCACCAAAACTCGCAACGTCGGCGGGACATTCACTCTCTGCGGGGATCTGGGATCGCACTGTGCCGACTGTTCGGCGGTTGGCGACTACCTGTGCGATTACCCGGTGGGCGACGACAAGACTTGCGATCGCCCCATGTGCGGACACCACGCCAAGGAAATTGGCCCTAATATGCATTACTGCCGGACGCACAAGACCATGTGGGATGCGTATGTGTGCAAGAGCGTGAAATCGGATTGAAAATCATTTTCTGATACCAAAGAAAGCACAGTATGGAGATTCAGGAGCAACTGATTGGCCTTTGCCGTGACATGACTCGCTTGCGCGGGCAGACAACCGTAACGAAATCGGCGACGTGCTGAATCGGGCGTGGGATCAAATTGGCGACTGGTGCGCCTAAATTTTCAATGGAAATACTGATGTTCAAACCTACCGGCAACGGCCAAATCGATCACCTCAACACCATCGCAATGCGTCTGGCAAAGGGGGCCAATGATGGCTTCGGCGTTCTTTCCACAGGCGAGAAATGCTATGTAGCGCTGGCCTCAAACCGATTGGATTTACTGCAATCCATCGACTACACCATTGCTGAAGCGATTGCTCGCATCGGCCAAGACTGGGTGGAATATCTCCTTTTGAGCTGGCAATATGCGGGGAACCCGGCGAACTATGCAGAGACGGATGGCGCAGATTGACCAACGCCATCCGGCGTGGCGCGGCATCAACAAGAATCATGCAGCCTAATCCATCCGCCCCGTCCGACGAGAGCGCCTGCGCCCCCCTGGCCCAAGCGCTGCGCGACAAGGGCTGGACGGTGCGCGATGCGGCCGAATACCTGGGTGTCTCCCGTCAGCGCCTGTATTCCGTCTTCGCAGATCCTGCCAGGCCCCGCCTGTGGGGATGCGCCGTTGCCGGGATGCCCGCTTGCACGCCGGAGATCAAGCTGGCCCTGAAAACAGGGCGCAAGGCCAAACCAAAGCCTGCCCCAGCGCCACCACGCCCAGTGGCCGAGCAGCGGCCCGAATTCGAGGTGGGCGATGTGGTGATGGCGACCAAGTACGCGGGCATCGCCGAAGAAGGCGAGGAGGGAGTGATCGCCGCGCTGCGGGGAGCACAGGTGAATCTGGAACTGCTGGTGCAAATGCCTGACGGCGAAGACTGGTTCCCCGTGAAGGACTTCCACGCGTGCTTTGCAACGACCGGACGGCAGCAGAAAGGCGCCGAGTTCAACTGAGTTTACCCAAAGTTATCGTTTTTCGCTAACCTTGAGTAACCTTGTTAGAAACGACGCCTGTAGCAACGATGTTGCAACTCTTGATTGACAACCAAGGCGCAACGTAATAACATCGTTGCCACTGGAGTGAATCATGCAAATCGCAATTCGGAACATTGGAAACAGCAAGGGTGTTGTCTTGCCCAAGCCGCTGCTTGCCCAGGCAGGGCTGGATGGCTTGCCGGCCGCTGACATCGCCGTAGAAAACGGTTCCATCGTCCTGCGAAGGCCTGCCAAATTGCCCCGCGAGGGCTGGGCTGAAGCGGCTGTAGCCGTGGCTACAAATGGCGGGGATGCCCTGCTGCTGGGTGAGTTCGGCAACGCCGATGACCAGGAGCTGACCTGGTGAAGCGCGGAGAAATCTGGTTGGTGAACCTTGATCCGACCGTGGGCAGCGAAATCCAGAAGTCCCGCCCCTGCGTGATAGTTTCTCCAGCCGAGCTACATGACCACTTGCGCACCGTAATCATTGCACCCATGACATCGAAGGGTTTCGCGGCGCCCTTTCGAGTGCCGGTCACGCATGCCGGAACCCAGGGGTTGATCGTTCTGGATCAGATTCGGACGGTGGATAAGACACGGCTATCCAAGAGGCTAGGCACAGTACCAGCCAAGACGTTGAGCGCAGTGTTGAACACGCTCCAGGAAGTATTCGCTGAATAGAACATGCAAAAAAACGAAGTGACCATAGAGCAATGGGCCGTGATTCGTATTGAAGGTGCTGGCCATATCGAGGAAGTGGCGCATGACCGTGCCAACGCCATTTTGCGGTACTGCTGGCGTCGCATCAGCCAACAGCCCAGTTTCGATTTCGAGGCATGGTGGAAAGAAAACTCCAAGAAGAAACATCTGGTCTGCCAAAAAATCCGCGTCAGCACCCAGCATATCACTGGTGTCCCACATCCTGGCTGGCGCCGCCCCACCCCCAAGGCCGATCGGTGCGAATGGGACATGGGCCACGCGACGATTTGCGCCCAGCAATGCGAGGTTGAGGGCAAGCATGTCGTGGAGGGCCACAGGCTCTGCGGACTGCACCTAAAAACCTACCAGCGCCGTGGACAACTACTGCTGGCCACCAAACCACCGAAAGCCTGATCCATGCCCAACAATCCATTCCCAACCATCATCCTCACCGACTCCGATGGCCTGGCCCACAACACCGAGCCGACCATGTTGATCCTGCAGATCGAGCGCGACGATATTGAAAAAGGAAATATCGCCAGCACGCTTGAAAAACTGCTCATCATCTCCGACACGCGCGAAAACGCCCTGCTCTACCGGGAAAGCCTGGTTTTCCAGGTGCAGGGCTACGACCACGATAAACGCGAGTTGCCCGAGATTCCAGAGGTACGCGCATTCTTCACCAAACTGAACAAGGCCTGGCCGCACTGGATGTGGTTTTTATGCCGTGACATCGGCGCCATCGCCCTACTTCTGGCTCTGCTGTGCAAGGTCAAGATCCATCGCCAGGCCGGGAGCTATGGAACTGAATTTCTCCATCCAAACGAAATTCAGCGCTGCATGATGGATATGTTCGATCGCGGCAATGCCATGTTTCGCGCTTATGGTATTTCTACTCAAGATGCGGCCGAGTCGGCAAGTTCAGCCGTCGCCGAAATCCAATAAACCTGATTGTCGGTAATGTGATTTTTTGTGTGATTGTGTTAGACTTGCCTAAAATTGGAGTTTAGGCATGAATCGCAGTCCCATAGAAATACTCGGCGCCATTCTCGATGAGGTCGAAGGTTTGCGCCGCACAGATGCGCAAAGCCATCTGCCCGAAGCGTTGATCCGAGAGGCCAGGACGGTCTTTGACGTTGGGGCAAGCGCAACCGAAAGCAACGGCGTTCAGCTGCAATACGCCGATGGCCTGGAAGGACGCACCGTCAGCCATGTGTTTTCCAGCGACCTGCGGATGGCGTCGATCGTCATTGTCTGCACCGATGGCGCATTCCTGGCGCTCGACGTGGAAGACGACGACGGCGGCTCTGTCTGCGTCCATGGCGGTGCCATGCGTGGGCGCACGTTGGCCGATTATCTAAAGCCCGCCGAACTGGTCGCGGTCGGGCTGATGACCGAGGCCGAGCGCCAGCGCATGGAGCGCCAGCAGAAAACCGAGCGACTGAAAGCCTCCCTGGCCCGCTATGAGACACAAATCGAAGCTACCAAGCGAGAGATCGCGGCCTTGGCGCTGTCGGGTGTTTAGTTCGCAAATCGAGTTAACTTGCCATGATTACCGAGCAACCTGAAAAACCACCATTCCTGCAACCCTACATCCCGATCGATAGCGCCCCCACGGGCGTCGGCTTGGCGCACCTCCAGCAACGCCAAGAGGCCGTCTTCTTCATCTGGATGTTGGCTGCCATCGCTCTTGCCATGGCAGTGGCTGGTCAACTGTCTGAAGATGCAGGCTACATGGCGACGGCGTTGGCCGTGATCGTGGCGGGCCTGGCCCTGGCACTGGCGCTGTTGTTCTGGTTTCTGTCCGGACGCCAGCTCAGCCAGCTTGAGGCCATGCTGGCGCAACAGTTTCCGTTTTGCAGCGAGGCCAATCAGGTTCTGCGCGAGGCAGCGGTCAACCGCAAGACGATTCGCAGGGGCGACTTGTTCCGCGCCCTCAAAGTCCACTTTGGGCAGGAAGACGCCCGAGAACGCGCCGCCCGCAAGGCTGCCGAGCAGGATCTGCGCGACCAGGCCGTCCATAAATTCGCGCAGCAGAAAACACCTGACCAGGCCTGACGCTGCGCCGCACGTTCGTCCCAACACCGTTCGCAAGCTCCAAGATGGCCCACATTCAGCACTACCTACTACCGGCACAGCAATGCGCCTTCGCCCTGGGCCTGCACCAGATCGCCAAAGACGACGCCCTGCGCGCAAAGACCGACCTGCTGCGCGAATATGGCAATGCCGATGCCATTCTGCGTTCCGGCCCGCGTGTGCAAGCCCTGGCCTGGAGCGAGCGGCCATTGGCCATGTCGGGATTCACGGTGCCGAAGTGGGATTCCACTCTGCGTGCCTGGCTTCAGTCGCCCAAGAAAAACACCCACCGGGGCAAACGCGCGGCCCAGGAGATGGCCGAAGTGGGCGAGCTGATGGAAATGTGGCAATGGGCTCTGGAGCGTGCCCTTGGCGTCCACGGCACGATTTTTGGTCGGCACAAGGGCAATCTCGTGTTCCTCGATACCGTGGCCAGGCCGCTCGCGGATGGCCGTGTGGTCGTGCATCTGCCCGTGCGCGACAAGTTCGACCCGCCGCATGATGGGCATCAGGATCCCCAGGCGCCCAGCGGCGCCGTGCCGATTACGGCCGAAGAGGCTCAGGCCCTGGTCGGTGAACCCCTGGAAATAACTTCCTGAACCATGGCGCGCTCCACGAAAGTCATCGAGGTCAACGGCGAGACCCTGGAAGTGCCGATGTACGTCAACCGCACCCGCTCCGGTTGGCAGGCCAGGGTCAGGCACGCCATCGGCACGGCGTCGCAGCATTTTGCCGATGCCCATTACGGCGGGGCGCGGCAGTCGCTGCAGGCGGCAGCCGATGCGGTGAAGCGATTTCTGGCGCAAACCTAGTCCAAGGCAAATGCGAATCGGAACAGCAGGAGGAAACCCAATGCAAGACAAAGAACAAATCATTGAGCCAATGGTGCAATTGGCACTTCAACATCGTTTCCGCCTGGAACTCGGCAGCGAGCCTGGGAAACCCATATCCCAAGAGAAGCGACAGGCATTCCTGCAAAGCGCTTTCAGCGAGATAGCGAAGGGCATGGGGATCGAGCGCCTTTGCGAAACCCCCGTGGAGCGACTGGATCAGTTCGCCGTCATGTCGGTCATCAAAAACCACGACACCGCAGGTGGAGTAGTTCATACATCCTGACGGTAGTTTTTCTCTGGTGCAATGAACCATGGCGCTTGACCCCAAGATCCTCGGCAAGATCAAAAAATGCCTGGCCCTGGCATCCTCGGACAACCCCAACGAAGCCGCAACCGCTCTGCGCCAGGCCCATGCCCTGATGGCTGCGCACGGCGTTTCGGCCGAACAGATCTCCATGGCCGACATTGGCGAGGCTACGGCCAAGAGCCGCACCATGGCGCGCAGCAAAGCGGCGCAATGGGAAGGCGCCCTGGCCTCGGTGGTGGGCCGTGCCTTCGGCTGCCAGCTCATGCTCAAGCGCGCTCCGATCCGGCGCAAACTAAAGGCGCCACTCAACGATGGCACCTACATCTTCGTCGGTATCCAGGCCCAGGCGCAGATTGCCGCCTACACCTTCGACGTGCTGGCGCGCAAATGCAAGAAGGCACGCGCAGACTGGATCGCCGACAAGCTTCAAGGCATCTCGCAAATGCCTGGCGGCAAGCGCACGGTCACCGGCCTGGGGGACGAATTCGCCATGGGTTGGGTGAGCAAGATCGCGCGGGTGGTGCAGGACTTCGCGCAGCCTGATCCCGTGGAGCTGGCCATCGCCAGCTTCATCAAGTCTCGGGTGACCAAAGAGGGCTCAGAGGACGAACTGGCGCGCAAGCCCACAACCGACGACGAACGCACGCGCGGGTTCGCTCGCTGGCACGGGATGCAGGCGGCAGAAGGCGAGTCGATCCATCGGCCCATGAACGGCGCTGAGGCGACGTTGCAGATCGGCTGTTGAGAAGGCTGCACGCCGAAACTGATGCGGTGCAGTTGCGCAAGCACCAGCGTTCGACCAACACGCAAGAAACCAAGAAAGCACCGTCAATGCCAACACTTCACTGGGTCGGAAAAGAAAAAGTCGTCAACCATCACCACGACGTGCCGTTCCGGCTGTTGGACAAGCAGTACAGCTTCGCTGCCAATGAAGGCACGCCCGCCAGTTCCACGGACAACCGCATCATCCACGGCGACAACCTTGAAGCGCTCAAGAGCCTGTTGCCTGAATTCGAGGGGCGGGTGAATTGCATCTATATCGATCCGCCGTACAACACGGGCAACGACATCGATAAAAAAACGAGCTGGACTTACAACGACTCGGTTGATGATCCGCGTATCCGCAGGTGGCTTGGAAATACGGTTGGCAAAGAAGATCTGTCCAAGCATGACAAGTGGCTGTGCATGATGTACCCGCGCCTCAAGCTGCTGCATCGCCTTCTGCACACCCACGGGGTATTTTTGTGCAGCATCGACGACAACGAAGTGCATAGATTGCGGCTGGTCATGGACGAGATTTTTGGGGCAACGAATTTCATCGCGCAAATCACCTGGGACAAGACCAGGAAGAATGATGCGAAGCTATTCTCCTCTGGTCATGAATACGTGTTGGTTTACGCGAAGAACCTCGCCGCTATCCAGGCAGCGAAAACCGTGTGGCGCGAAGAGAAGCCCGGAGCCAGAGAAATCATTGATGAATGGAAGCGATTGCGCTTGGTTCATGGCGATGATTTCGCGCAGATCGAAGTCCGTCTGGGGGGATGGTTCAAGGGCTTAG
The DNA here is from genome assembly GCF_001023515.1 of Diaphorobacter sp. J5-51. Taxonomy (NCBI): domain Bacteria; kingdom Pseudomonadati; phylum Pseudomonadota; class Betaproteobacteria; order Burkholderiales; family Comamonadaceae; genus Diaphorobacter; species Diaphorobacter sp. J5-51. The sequence goes on from NZ_JSYI01000099.1 coordinate 23,341, forward strand.
GCAAGTCACACCCATCCAAGAAACTCAGTCGCTACCGCCATGTTGACAAATTCGGGCCTTGGCGAGATAGAGATATCTCGTGGCCCGGTGGTGGCGGGCCACGATACGACGTGATGCATCCCACAACCAGGTTGCCGTGCAAAGTCCCTGAGCGAGGCTGGATTTATGCAGACCCGAAAGAAATGCAGCGCCAGATAGATTTAGATCTGGTGGTGTTTCGGGCCGACCACAATGATCCACCCATCCGAAAAGCCCACCTTATCCCGTCTCCCGCAGAACTGGATACGTTCATAGCGCCGGAGGCAGAGGACGCGCAAGAGGAGGGTTTGGACGACGAGGATGGTGAAGAGCTATCAGGGACACAGGTCATGCCGACCTACATCTACAAACAGGCGCAGGCATCGGTTAAAACCTTGCGCGCTATCTTCGAAGGCAAGAAAGTTTTCGCCAACCCAAAAGACCATGAAGTGATCGCTCGTCTGATCCGGTACGTAACTCCCAAAAACGCCATCGTCCTCGATTCCTTCGGAGGCTCGGGATCCACCGCACATGCCACACTCGCCGCCAACTTGGATGACGGCGGCACGCGCCGCTTCATCCTCTGCGAAATGATGGACTACGCCGAAACCATCACCGCCGAGCGCGTGCGCCGCGTCATGAACGGCTACGGCGAGGGCGCCAAGGCCGTGCCGGGGACTGGTGGCGGCTTCGACTTCTACACCATTGGCCCCTGCCTGTTTGACGAAGACCAGAACCTCAATGAGGAGGTCGGCGAGGCGGCAATCCGTGACTATGTGGCCTACACCGAAGGCATTCGGCCTGAACACCGCTGGGGCACCGACAACCCCGTGAGCCGCTACGCCCTGGGCGCAAGCGACACCGCCATGTGGCTGTTCCGCTACGAGCGCGGCCAGGTCACCTCCCTGGACATGGATTTCCTGGGCAGCCTGAACCTCAAGGCCCACCTGGCGGCGGGCAACACCAGGCCCGAGCAGTTCATCGTCTACGCCGACAAATGCGCGCTTGATGCGGATTTCCTCTTCAAGCACGGGATCACCTTCAAGCGCATCCCGCGTGACATCACCAAATTCTGAGGCCCCGCATGGAACTCAACGACTACCAACGTGAAGTGTTGCGCGACCTGGGCAACTACCTGCAGACCCTGATCGACTGCGGCGGCAACATGGGCCAGGCCTTCAGACGGTTTTGGCAGGAGCACGGCGTGCTCCAGCAGACCTACAAGAACAACGTGCAGGGCGTGCCTCATGTGTGCGTGAAGGTGCCCACGGCGGGCGGGAAGACCTTCATCGCCGTCAACGCCATCGAGCGCATCTTCGGCGCGCTCGACGAATACAACCCCAGCAAGCCCAGGTTCGTGGTCTGGCTGGTGCCGTCGCTGACCATCCTTGAGCAGACCGTCAAGAACCTGTCCAACATCGAGCACCCCTACCGCCAGCGTCTGAACGAGTTGTTCAACGGCCGCGTGCAGGTGTACGAGAAGGCCGACGTGCTGCAGGGCGCGGACTTTAATGCCGACACGGTACGTGGGCAGCTGTCACTGGTCGTGATGTCGTTCGACTCGCTCAAGGCTACGAACAAGGAAAACCGCAAGGCCTACCAGGAGAACGGCTACCTCGCCTCTTTCCTACAGGCCCCCACCGATGAAGGGGTGCTGCTGCCCGAGTACGACAAATCCGCACTCATCAACGTGATCCGCAGCCTGCATCCCGTGGTGGTGGTGGACGAGAGCCACAACGCGGAAAGCCAGTTGTCCGTGGACATGCTGCGCAACCTCAACCCCGGCTTCATTCTGGATCTGACGGCCACGCCACGCGACAACAGCAACATCATCAGCTACGTGGATGCGCTGCGGCTCAAGAAGATGGACATGGTGAAGCTGCCCGTCATCGTGGCCAACCAGCGCAGCCAGGAGGACGTGATCATGGCCGCGCTCAACATGCGCCGCCAGCTGGAAGCCTTTGCGCAAAAGGCCGAGGCCGCTGGCGGGCCGTACATCCGCCCTATCGTTTTGTTCCAGGCCGAACCCAGGAACAAGGATGACACGACGACGTTCGACAAGGTGAAGCAAACACTGCTGGGCCTGAACATCCCGGCCGAACACATCGCCATCAAGACGGCCAGCATCAACGAACTCAAGGGCCTGGATCTGATGAGCCGCGACTGCCCGGTGCGCTACATCATCACGGTGAACGCGCTCAAGGAAGGTTGGGATTGCCCATTCGCCTACGTGCTGGCCACACTTGCCAACAAGTCCTCCGTGGTGGATGTGACGCAGATCCTGGGCCGCGTGCTGCGCATGCCCTACGTGCGCAAGCACAAGGCGGAGTTCCTGAACCTGAGCTACGTCTTCACCTCATCGAGCAATTTTCAGGAGACGCTGAACCTGGTGGTCGCGGGCCTGAACCGGGCCGGGTTCTCCGACCGTTCCTATCGTCAGGTGGATCTGACTCAGGACGAAGATGCTCAAGCGCCAGCGGCGCAAGCCAGCCAGGCCGATTTGCTGCAAGCACCCACGGCGGGCGATGCGGGCGAGGACACCAGCGCGTTCCTGGCACTCGATGGCGGCAGACTGGATGCCGACTGGGAAGCCCATGCCCTGGCAGCAGCGCAAGACTCCACGGTGTTGGCCAACGACAGCGGTCAAGCGGCTGCGGAGCCTGTCACTGCGCCAGATGCCACAGGCGCCGTGGAGCGCATCAAGGCCCAAGCGTTGGCCGATGCCCAGCAATTCAACGCCCAAGCAGAGCGTGCCATGGGTGAAACTTGCCCCGAGGAACTGAGCGAGCACATGAACCAGCACCGGATGAAGCCCATGTTCGAAGCATCGGCCAAGGCCATCGCCCTGCCCCAGTTTTTCCTCAAGGTGCAGACCAATGGGGGGTTCTTCGACAGCAGCGCCGAGTGGTTACCGCTGTCCAAGGACAACCTGCTGTCGGGCTTCGTGTTGGCCAATCTGGATGCCACGATGAACTTCGCGGCCGTGGAAGCCGACGTGTACAAGGTGGACTCCGAGGAGATCGGCAACGGCCAAAGCGCCGTGCAATTCAAGGCCATCAAGAAGGCCGAGAAGGACAAGTTCAACCAGGCCATCAAGGGGCAAACGCCTGCAGGTCAGCTGCGCTCGATCGTGGATCGGCTGTTCTCGTTGCTGGGCAAGAACGCCTTCTATCCCATCGATGACCCCGATGTCCGCGCCTACCTGAAACGGATCGTGGAGGCCATGAGTGCCGATCAGCGCAGTGACTGCCTGGAGCGCGACTACGCCTATGTGAAGCTCATCAAGAAGAAGATTCAGGGCCTGGCCAGCGGGCATGCGGCCAGGGAATTCAACGACTGGCTGACCACGCAAAAAGTGAGGCTGCAGCCGGAGTTCTCGTTTGCCGAGACCATCGCTCCCAGCGACAACGCGCCCGCCATCAGCAAGAGCCTATATGTCACCGAAGCGGGGATCAATGGGCTGGAGTCCGCCGTGATCCGTGGCGTTGCAGGCCTGGACAACATCGTCTGGTGGCATCGCAATCTGGAGCGTGGCAAGGGATTCGTCCTCAACGGCTTCATCAACCATTACCCGGACTTCATCGCGCTCACCGAGAACAAGAACATTATCGTGATCGAAGCCAAGGGCGATGACCGCGACAACTCCGACTCCAAGGACAAGCTAAAGCTGGGCAAGACCTGGGAAAGCGAGGCCAACCAGCTCAGCCATCAAACGGGCTACCGCTACTGTTACATGATGGTGTTCGAGAACAATGCGCTGGAGGGTGCCTTCAGTCTCGCGGACGCGCTCAAGTTGGTTGCGGAGCTTTAGCGTGCTGAAGGCTTGTTGTCCTACCTGCTGAAATTTGGTAGTACAGGTGCTGTCATACATTGTTTGACATCGCCAAATGCGCACGGCACACTTCGTACAACGATGTTCAACAGGAGTTGTTCGATGGAAGTCGCGCTCAAAAAAATGGGAAACAGTACCGCCCTGGTGATCCCCCCCCC
>NZ_JSYI01000100.1:0-47526 GCF_001023515.1 Diaphorobacter sp. J5-51
CAGCGTCCCTGATGCGTTCGAAAAGCACTTTTTCAACGGCCTGCTATACGCTGGAGACATGGCAACCCGACGTGAAGATGGTCTTCAAGCGCAATCCGAACTGGTGGGGCCAGATGGAAGGCAACGTGACCGAGATCGTCTACACCCCCATCAAGTCGGCCGCCACGCGCATTGCCGCCCTGCTGTCGGGTGAGGTGGACCTGGTGCTGGACCCCTCACCGCAGGATCTGCCCCGCCTGCGCTCGTCGGGCACCATCAAGGTGGTGGACGGGCTGGAGAACCGTACCATCTTCCTGGGCATGGACCAGTTCCGGGATGAACTCGTGGGCTCCAACATCAAGGCCAAGAACCCCTTGAAGGACCTGCGCGTGCGCAAGGCGCTGTACCAGTCCATCGACGCCAATGCCCTCACGCGCAACATCCTGCGCGGCCTGGGCAAGCCGACGGGTACCCTGGTGGCGCCGCAGGTCGCAGGCTGGTCGGAGGCCGTGGGCAAGCGCATGCCCTACGACGTCGAGGCCGCGAAGAAGCTGCTGGCCGAGGCCGGCTATGCCGACGGTTTCGAGGTGGACTTCGCCTGCCCCAACAACCGCTACATCAACGACGAGGCCATCTGCCAGGCGGTCACCGCCATGTGGGCGCGCATCGGTGTGAAGGCCAAGCTGCGCACGCTGCCGCTGGTGACCTACTTTCCCATGATCCAGCGCAGCGAAGCCAGCATCTACATGCTGGGTTGGGGCGTGCCGACCTTTGACGCGCTGTACAGCCTGCAATCGCTGGTGCGCAGCGTGGGCACTGGTGGCGATGGCAACTACAACGTGGGCCGCTATCGCAATGAGCGCATGGACTACCTGGTGGACCGCATCAAGGCCGAGACGGACGCTCCGGTGCGCGCGCGCATGCTGACCGAGGCGCTGCAGCTCTCCAACGACACGGTCTCGCATCTGCCGCTGTACGACCAGGTCATCCCCTGGGCCATGAAGAAGAATGTGGAGCTGGTGCATCGCGCCGACAACCGCATCGACATGCGCACCGTCAAGGTCCAGTGAGCGGCCGTGCCATAACGTACCGCCTGCGTGCGGAAAGCACCCGCGCAGGCGAACCACGGCCAGGCTAAGCACCCGGCCGCTGCGGGGACGAGCCTTGGCTGCGCCCCGATGCCTGCTAGCATGGCCCGACATCTTGCAAAAGCCCGAGAATGCTTGCCTTCATCCTGCGTCGACTTATCCAGGCCGTGATCGTCATGGTCGCCGTGGCCTTCATCTCGTTCATGCTGTTCCAGTTCGTGGGCGACCCCGTGGTCTTCCTACTGGGGCAGGACGCCACGCCCGAGCAGATCACCGAGATGCGTGCTGCCCTGGGGTTGGACCAGCCATTCATCGTGCAGTTCTGGCACTTCCTGGTGAATGCGGCGCAGGGCGAATTCGGACTCTCCCTGCGCCAGGGGGCCAAGGTCTCGCGGCTGATCGCCGAGCGCTTCCCGGCCACGCTGGAGCTGGCGCTGGTGGCCGCCTTCATCGCCCTCGCGGTGGGCATGCCCATGGGGGTGTATGCGGCGCTCAAGCGCGGCACCGTCACCAGCCAGGTGTTCATGACGCTGTCGTTGCTGGGCGTGTCGCTGCCCACATTCCTGATCGGCATCCTGCTGATCCTGGTGTTCTCGGTCACGCTGGGATGGTTCCCCAGTTTCGGGCGCGGTGATGTCACGCAACTGGGGTGGTGGAGCACAGGCCTGCTCACGGCCAAGGGTTGGCACCACATCACGCTGCCGGCCATCACGCTCGCCATCTTCCAGCTCACGCTGATCATGCGCCTGGTGCGCGCCGAGATGCTGGAAGTGCTGCGCACCGACTACATCAAGTTCGCCCGTGCGCGTGGCCTGACCGACCGCGCCATCCACTTTGGCCATGCGCTCAAGAACACGCTGGTGCCGGTGATGACCATCACCGGCCTGCAACTGGGCGGCCTGATTGCGTTTGCCATCATCACCGAGACGGTGTTCCAGTGGCCCGGCATGGGCCTGCTGTTCATCCAGGCCGTGACCTTTGCCGACATCCCCGTGATGGCCGCTTACCTCTGCCTGATCGCGCTGATCTTCGTGGTCATCAACCTGGTGGTGGACCTGCTGTACTTCGCCGTGGACCCGCGCCTGCGCGTGGGCGGCAAGGCGGGAGGGCACTGACATGCAGGCCGTGCAGCAGCGCTTGAAGGCAGGCGGACGCGCTTTTGCGCACATCGCGCAGTACCACCCGGAGCTCACCGCATTCCGCCGCGACCTGCATGCCCACCCCGAGCTGGGCTTTGAAGAGGTCTACACCAGCGCCCGTGTGCGCGAGGCGCTGCGGCACGCAGGCGTGGACGAGGTGCACGAAGGCATCGGCCGTACCGGCGTGGTGGGCATCATCCACGGCCAGGGCCGCAGCAGCGGCAGCATGATCGGTCTGCGGGCCGACATGGACGCGCTGCCCATGGCCGAGCACAACGATTTCGCCTGGAAGTCCTGCAAGAGCGGCCTGATGCATGGCTGCGGCCATGATGGGCACACGGCCATGCTCGTGGGTGCAGCGCGCTACCTGGCGGCCACGCGCCATTTCGACGGCACGGCGGTGCTGATCTTCCAGCCCGGCGAGGAAGGCCTGGGCGGTGCGCGCGTGATGATCGAGGACGGGCTCTTCGAGCGCTTTCCCGTGCAGTCGGTGTACGCCATGCACAACTGGCCGGCCATGCGGCCCGGCACCGTGGGTATCAACAGCGGCGCCATGATGGCTGCGGCCGACCGCGTCACGATCGAAGTGACCGGGCGCGGCGGCCACGGTGCGCATGCGTACCAGACGGTGGACGTGGTGCTGGTAGCCGCGCACATCGTCACCGCCGTGCAGGGGATCGTCTCGCGCAACGTGCGGCCGCTGGAGAGCGCAGTCATCAGCCTGTGCGCGGTGCAGGCGGGCGACCTGGGCGCGTTCAGCGTGCTGCCGGGCACGGCCACGCTGGTGGGTACGGTGCGCACGTTCGACCCTGCCGTGCAGGAGATGGTGGAGCGCCGCATCAAGGAGCTGTGCAACGCCATCGCGCTGGGCTTTGGCGCTACCGCCACCGTTCGCTACGAGCGCATCTACCCTGCCACCATCAACACCGAGAGCGATGCGCGCTTCGCAGGCGACGTGGCTGCGTCGCTGGTGGGCGAAGAAAACGTGGAGCGCGACCTGGAGCCGAGCATGGGCGCGGAGGACTTTTCCTTCATGCTGCAGGCCCGGCCCGGCGCCTACCTGCGCCTGGGGCAGGGCATGGGCGCTGGCAACAGCACCTTGCACAACAGCCGCTACGACTTCAATGACGACGTGCTGCCCCTGGGCGCGGCCCTGCATGCCGGCCTGGTCGAGCAGGCCATGCCCCTGGGGCAAGCGCAGTGAGACCGCACGGTACAGCAGCATGATGCGGAGCACGGTCTGGATGCGAAATATGGCCCTGGCGCTTGTACTGCAAGCGCTAGCAGCTATATTTTTGGTAGCTAATGCGCAAACCATCCGTGTGGCCAACCAGGGCGATGCGCTGTCGATGGACCCACATGCGCTCAATGAATCGCTGCAGCTCAGCCTGACCGGCAATGTGTACGAGCCTCTGGTGGGACGCAACAAGGATCTGAGCCTGGTGCCTGCGCTGGCGCTGGCCTGGCGTGCGACCACCCCCACCGTGTGGCGCTTCGAGTTGCGCCGCGGCGTGTCCTTCCACGACGGTGCGCTTTTCACGGCCGACGATGCGGTGTTTTCGCTGCGGCGCGCGCAGTCCGAAGGCTCGGACATGCGCAGTTACCTGAGCGGCGTGCGCGAGGTGCGCAAGCTGGACGCGCACACCATCGAGATCGAAACCCGCGAGCCCACGCCGCTGCTGCCGGCCCTGCTGTCGCACGTCTACATGCTGAACCAGCGCTGGAGCGAGGCGCAGGGCATCGCGCAGGTAGGCGACGCGCGCGGGGCCGCGGGGCAGGCCGCCGCGCTGCGCGCCAATGGCACGGGGCCGTTCCGCCTGGCCGAGCGCCGCCCGCAGCAGCGCACCGTGTTCGAGCGCAACATGCGCTACTGGGGCACCATCGAGAGCAACGCACGCCAAGTCGTCTTCCTGCCCATCCCGGACAACGAGGCGCGCGTGGCCGCGCTGCTGGCCGGCCGCGTGGACGTGATGGAGCCCGTGCCGGTACAGGACATCGAACGCGTGAGCGCCGCCGGACTGGTGCGCGTGGTCACGGGGCCCGAGTTGCGCACGCTGTTCCTGGGCATGGACCAGCACAGCGACGAGCTGCCGTACGCCAGCGTGCGCGGCGCCAACCCCTTCAAGGACCGGCGCGTGCGCCAGGCTTTCTACCAGGCCATCGACATTGATGCGCTCATCAAGAACGTGATGCGCGGCGCCGCCACGCCGGCCGCGCTCATCGTGGGACCGGGCGTCAATGGCTTTCAGTCCGACGTCAAGCGGCTGCCGCACGACGTGGCGGCCGCGCGCGCGCTCATGGCGCAGGCCGGCTATGGCGAGGGCTTCGCGCTCACGCTGGACTGCCCCAGCGACCGCTATGTGAACGACGCGGCGCTGTGCACCGCCATCGCTGCACAGCTGGCGACCCTGCAGGTGCGCGTGACGGTGCGCGCGGAGCCCAAGGCGCAGTACTACCCGCGCATCCTGCGACGCGACGCGGGCTTCTACCTGATGGGCTGGACGCCCTCCACCTACGACGCACACGGTGCGCTGAACGCGCTGGCGGCCTGCCCGCGCGGCGAGGGCGCGGGCCACTTNGGGCTATTGCAACCCGCGGCTGGACGCGCTGCTGCTGCAGGTCCAGACGCAGACCGACAAGACCCGGCGCGACGCGCTGCTGCGCGAGGCTTTGCTGCTGCAGGCCGCCGACATTGCCTACATCCCGCTGCACCAGCAGGCCCTGGCCTGGGGCGTGTCCAAGAAGATCCGCCTGGTGCAGATGGCCGACAACACCATGCCTTTCAAGTGGATGGGCGTGGGCCCCTGACCGTACGACCTTGCCGCCTTCTCCCTTTTTTGCCTGACCCTTCGCCCATGAAACAAACGCTCTTGCGCTGGTACGACAGCGACGTGGCCCACAGCTTTCGCACCTCGCCCGTGGCCATCATCGCGGCGCTGATTGCCGCCGTGTGCGTGTTCTGCTCCATCTTTGCCGGCTGGGTGGCGCCACACAACCCGTTCGACCTGAGCACGCTGGAGCTGTCGGACGCGCGCTTGCCGCCCGTGTGGCAGGCCGAAGGCACCTGGAAGTACGCCCTGGGCACCGATGACCAGGGCCGCGACATCCTTTCGGCGCTGATCTACGGCGCGCGCATCTCGCTGGTGGTGGGCCTGGCCTCCGTGGCGCTGTCGGTCGTCGTGGGCGTGGCGCTGGGGTTGGTGGCGGGCTTTCGCGGCGGATGGGTGGACGGCGTGCTCATGCGCCTGTGCGACGTGATGCTGTCGTTTCCCGCCATCCTGATCGCGCTGCTGATTGCCGGCGTGGGGCGTGCGGTGTTCCCCAACGCGCCCGATTCGCTGGCCTTCGGCGTGCTGATCCTGTCGATCTCGCTCACGGGCTGGGTGCAATACGCGCGTACCGTGCGCGGCTCCACGCTGGTGGAGCGCAACAAGGAATACGTGCAGGCCGCGCGCGTCACCGGCGTGTCGCCGCTGCGCATCATGCGCAAGCATGTGCTGCCCAATGTGCTGGGGCCGGTCATGGTGCTGGCCACCATCCAGGTGGCCACGGCCATCATTACCGAAGCCACGCTGTCCTTCCTGGGAGTGGGCGCGCCGCCCACGTCGCCCTCGCTGGGCACGCTGATCCGCATCGGCAACGACTACCTGTTCTCCGGCGAGTGGTGGATCACTGTCTTCCCCGGCGTGATGCTGGTGCTGATCGCGCTGTCCGTGAACCTGCTGGGCGACTGGCTGCGCGATGCACTCAACCCGCGCCTGCGCTGAAATGGAACACCTCCTGAGTCGCTTTGCGCCTTCCCTCCGCTCTCGCATGGCTGCGCCATGCGGGCAGGGGGGCGCAGCCCTCGCTGCGGCGCGGCCGGCCCGGACCCTTGCTCGGCTGCCCTCGTTATGGGGGCGCCCGTTTCATGCGATGCGGGCGGCGCGCACTGCACTGGATAACTGATATGTCACTTCTCGAAGTCCACAACCTCGTCGTCGAATTCCCTGGCCGCCGCGGCACGCTGCGCGCGCTGGACAACGTGTCGTTCTCCATCGCACCGGGCGAGATCCTGGGTGTGGTGGGCGAGTCCGGCGCGGGCAAGTCGCTCACGGGCGCGTCCATCATCGGTCTGCTGGAGCCGCCGGGGCGCGTGGCCTCGGGCCAGATCGTGCTGCAGGGCCAGCGCATCGACAACCTGCCGCACGAGCAGATGCGCCACATCCGCGGGCGCAAGATCGGCGCGATCTTCCAGGACCCGCTGACTTCGCTCAACCCGCTGTACACCGTGGGCCAGCAACTGGTGGAGACCATCCTCACCCACCTGCCCATGAGCGCCGCGCAGGCGCGCCAGCGGGCCATCGACCTGCTCAAGGACACCGGCATTCCCGCGGCCGAGCAGCGCATCGACCACTACCCGCACCAGTTCTCGGGCGGCATGCGCCAGCGCGTGGTGATTGCCCTGGCGCTGGCGGCCGAGCCGCAGCTCATCGTGGCGGACGAGCCCACCACGGCGCTGGACGTGTCCATCCAGGCGCAGATCATCCAGTTGCTCAAGAGCATCTGCAAGACGCGCGGCGCGGCCGTGATGCTGATCACCCACGACATGGGCGTGATCGCCGAGACCTGCGACCGCGTGGCCGTGATGTACGCCGGGCGCGTGGCCGAAATCGGCCCCGTGCACGAGGTCATCAACCAGCCCGCCCATCCCTACACCGCCGGCCTCATGGCGTCCATTCCCGACATGGAGCAGGACCGCGAGCGCCTCAACCAGATCGACGGAGCCATGCCCCGCCTGAACGCCATTCCCGAGGGCTGCGCCTTCAACCCGCGCTGCCCGCGCGCCTTCGACCGCTGCCGCCAGGCGCGCCCCGACCTCATGCCCGCCGGCGCTACGCAGGCCGCCTGCTGGCTGCACGACGTGACGAGCGAGGTGGTCGCATGAGCTCCACGACGACCACCACCGCACCGCTGGTGCAGGCGCATGACCTCGCCAAGACGTTCGATGTCTCCGCGCCCTGGCTCAACCGCGTCATCGAGCGCAAGCCGCGCGCGCTGCTGCATGCGGTGGACGGCGTGGGATTCACGATCGAGCGCGGCAAGACGCTGGCCCTGGTGGGCGAGTCCGGCTGCGGCAAGAGCACCGTGGCGCGCCTGCTGGTGGGGCTGTACGAGCCCACGCGCGGCGGCCTCACCTTCGACGGGCAGGACGCGCACGCCGCTTTCAAGGGCAAGGATGCGCGCGCCATGCGCCGGCGCATCCAGATGATCTTCCAGGACCCCTATGCCAGCCTGAACCCGCGCTGGCTGGTGGAGGACATCATCGGCGAGCCCCTGCGCGAGCATGGTCTCATCACCGACGCTGCACAGCTCAAGAAGCGCGTGGGCGAACTGCTGCAGTCCGTGGGCCTGTCGCCGCTGGACATGGCCAAGTACCCGCACCAGTTCTCGGGCGGGCAGCGCCAGCGCATCTCCATCGCGCGTGCCCTGGCCACCGAGCCCGAGTTCCTGGTGTGCGACGAACCCACCAGCGCGCTGGACGTGTCGGTGCAGGCGCAAGTGCTCAACATCATGAAGGACCTGCAGCGCCAGCGGCAGCTCACCTACCTGTTCATCAGCCACAACCTGGCCGTGGTGCGCCACGTGAGCGACCAGGTGGGCGTGATGTACCTGGGCCGGCTGGTGGAGCTGGCCGACAAGAAGGTGCTGTTCGAGAACCCGCGCCACCCTTACACGCGCATGTTGCTGGACGCCATCCCCAAGATGCACGACACCGGCCGCGCGCGCACGCCCGTGCAAGGGGAGGTGCCCAACCCGCTCAACCCGCCGCCGGGCTGCGCGTTCAACCCACGCTGCCCCTACGCCAACGACCGCTGCCGCACCGAGCGCCCCCAGCTCATCGATGACGGCGGCACGCGCGTGGCCTGCCACGGCGTGCAGGAAAAACGCATCCCGTTGGCGGAGTTGGCGGTATGAGGGTTCGATAGAAAAACGGCCCTAACGCTTGTGCAGCAAGCGGTAAATGCTCTTTTTATGTGAGCAAAAAGGGGCCGCGCCCCCTGTTCTGCGGGCGCGCGTGTGGGGCTTTCACGGCGCTGTCATCCTTGCTTCCCACCATCTCCACTCTGTAACGATTCAACAGGGAGCGAGAACATGGGTTCGTGGATGCAATGGGCCAACAAGCCCTACGGGCGGCGGGTGCGGATGGGCGCGGTGGCGCTGGCGGCGTGTGGCGTGCTGGCGGCATGCGGTGGCAACGATGACGACGAGGCCCAGCCGCTGGAACTGACCGTCCTGCACATCAACGACCACCACTCCACGCTGGACGCCAAGTCCAAGACGCTGAAGCTGTCCACGGGCGGCGCCGCGCCTGTGGACGTGGCCGTCGAAGCCGGTGGTTTTGCGCGCGTCACCGCGGCCTTCGACAGCCTGGCCAAGGCCGCGGGCGCCAACGTGCTCAAGCTGCATGCGGGCGACGCGCTCACCGGCACGCTGTACTTCAACCGCGCGGGCGCGGACGGCGAGGCCGATGCCGCGCTGATGAACACCGTGTGCTTCGACGCCTTCACGCTGGGCAACCACGAGTTCGACAAGGGTGACGCGGGCCTCAAGGGATTCCTGGACCTGCTCAAGAAGGGGTCCTGCAAGACGGCGGTGCTCAGCGCCAACGTGAAGTTCGGTGCCGGCTCGGCGCTCAACGCCACCAAGGCACCCGGTTACGTGCAGCCTTCCACCGTGGTGGAGCGCAGCGGCCAGAAGATCGGCATCGTCGGCCTGACGATTGCGGGCAAGACCAAGGCCTCGTCCAGCCCCGACGCGGACACCACGTTCGAGGACGAAGTCACGGCGGCCCAGCGTGAGATCGACAAGCTGCGCGCCCAGAGCATCAACAAGATCATCGTCATGAGCCACGTGGGCTATGGCTACGACAAGGAAATCGCCGCCAAGCTCAGCGGCGTGGACGTGATCGTGGGCGGCGATTCGCACACGCTGCTGGGCCCCGACGCGCTCAAGACCACGGGCGTGGGCACGCCCAGTGGCGCCTATCCCACGCGCGTGACCGACAAGGACGGCAAGAACGTCTGCGTGGTGCAGGCCTGGGAATACGCGCAGGTGGTGGGCGAGCTGAAGGTGCGTTTTGACGGCAAGGGCGAGCTCACGCAGTGCAGCGGCACGCCGCATGTGCTGATCGGTAGCGACTTCACCATCAACAAATTGCCCCCGACCGATGCCGAAAAGAAGGCCATCGATGCGGACGTCGCAGCCAAGGGCTTTCTGCGCGTGACGCAACCAGCCGCCGCCGCCACCACGGCGCTGCAGCCGTTCAAGGACCGCGTGGCCGTCTTCAACAAGACCAACGTGGCGGTGGTGCCGAAGGAGTTGTGCTTCCGCCGCGTGCCGGGCAACCCCGGCTCGGGCGGCTCCAGCCCCACATGCAACGCCGAGGGCAGCGTGCATCTGCGCGGCGGCGACATCCAGCAGTTGGTGGCGCAGGCCTACGTGGACGAGGGCAATGCCAAGTACGGCGGCGCCGACATCTCGCTGCAAAGCGGCGGCGGTGTGCGCATTGCGCTGGACGGCACGGTGACAGCAGCGCAGGTGATCCAGGTGCTGCCCTTCGGCAACATGCTGTTTCGCCTGGACGTGACCGGCGCGGAGGTGAAATCCATGCTCGAAGACGGCCTGGAGGCCGTGTTCAAGGCGGGCGGATCGACCGGGCCCTATCCCTATACCGGCGGCCTGCGCTTCGACGTGAACGCCTCGGCCGCCTTCGGCCAGCGCGCCTCCGGTCTCGAAGTGCGCAACGCCGCCACCGGCACCTGGGGGCCGATCGATCCGGCCAAGACCTACAGGCTCTTCGTGTTGAGCTTCAACGCCACGGGCGGCGACGGCTACAAGACCCTGGCGGCAGTGCCCGCGGCGCGGCGCCTGGACATCGGCGTGCTGGATGCCGATGTCTTCTTCAGCTACATCGACAAGCAGCCGCGCGACGCCGCCACCGGCCTGCCCGTGCTGAACCGGCTGCCGCACGAGCTCTACAGCACCAAGAGCTTCGCGGGGCAGTGACGGGACCCGTGAAGTGAACGGCGGGAATGCGCGGGCATACTGACGGTTTCCCGTCAACGAACCCCAGGAGTACCGCGCATGACCGCCTTCACCCTCACCAGTCCCGACATCGCCGACGGCAGCACCATTGCACAGAGCTTCGAGTTCGACGGCTTTGGCTGCAGCGGTCGGAACCAGTCGCCCGTGCTGCGCTGGAGCGGCGCGCCCGAGGGCACGAAGGGCTTTGCCGTGAACGTGTACGACCCCGACGCGCCCACGGGCTCGGGCTTCTGGCACTGGTATGTGATCGATCTGCCGGCTTCGGTGAGTGAGCTGCCCGCCAACGCCGGCGCCAAGGGCGGCGCCCACCTGCCGGCTGGCGCGCGCCAGATCCGCAACGACTACGGGCAGTACGCCTGGGGCGGCATGTGCCCGCCGCCGGGCGACAAGCCGCACCGCTACATCTTCACGGTGCATGCGCTGTCGGTGGAGCGCATCGATGTGCCCGACGACGCCCCCGCCGCGCTCGCCGGCTTCATGGTGAACGCCCATACCCTGGCCAAGGCGAGCTTCACCGCCACCTACGGGCGCTGAAGCGGCGCTCTGAAAAAGAGAGCTGCTACCGCTTGCCAATGCTTGATTTCAGATGCTTTTGTTTCTGAAGTCCAAGCGGGGCAGGCGGTAGCAGCTATTGTTTTTGTGCTTCGCCATAGGGCGCACGGCATGGAACTGGCGCGCCCCATCCCAGCAACCGCCGCGCAGCGGGCTTGGCCCGGGCGCTGGCGGTGTCCCCCCTCCCGTAGCGCAGCGCGTAGAGAGAGGGGGAAGCGGCGCAGCCGCTCAGGGGGGTGCCCTCAGGTATACCGCTTGGCCCGCAGGTTGTTCTTCATCTGCTGCAGCACCGGCTGCAGCGGCTCGCCGATGCGCAGCGCCACGCAGGTGGCGACCACGTCGATGATGAGCAGGTGCAACAGGCGCGAGACCATGGGGCTGTAGCGGTCGTAGCCCTCGGGGTGGTCGGCCGCCAGGTGGATGCGGCAGGTGTGTGCCAGCGGCGAGCCGCTGGCGGTGATGGCAATGGTGGTTGCGCCGTTCTTGCGCGCGATGTCGGCTGCGTCCATCAGGTCGCGCGTGCGGCCCGAGTTGCTGATGATCACCGCGCAGTCGCCCGGGCCCAGCAACGTGGCGCTCATCACCTGCATGTGGCCGTCGCTGGTGGAGATGCTGGTGATGCCTAGGCGAAAGAACTTGTGCTGCGCGTCCTGCGCCACGATGCCGGAGTTGCCCGCGCCGTAGAACTCAATGCGCCGCCCCGTCTGCCAGGTGCTGGCGATGGCCTCGGCCGCACGCTCCAGCGCATTGGTACTGGCGGCGCTGCGGTACTGCAGGAAGGCGGCCACGGCGTTGTCCACCACCTTCACCAGCACGTCGTTGGTCTTGTCGTCGGCGTCCACGCTGCGGTGGATGAAGGGCACGCCCTCGCTCACACTGCCGGCCAGCTTGAGCTTGAAGTCCGCCAGGCCGTCATAGCCCATGCTGCGGCAAAAGCGCACCACTGTCGGCTTGCTGACGCGCGCGCGCGCGGCCAGCTCGCGCACCGGCAGGTGGGCAAAGGCGCGCGGGTCGTCCAGCACGAGTTGGGCCACGCGCTGCTCGGCGGGGGCGAGCGAGGGCAGGGAAGCGGTGATGCGGTCTAGCATTCTTCCATCCAGGTGTGTCCTTCGCGGGCCACCAGCGCGCTGGCGGCGCTGGGGCCCCAGCTGCCAGCGGCATAGGGGCGCGGGCCTTCGCCACGGGCGTCCTGCTCGGCCCAGGCCTGCATGATGGGTTCCACCCAATGCCAGGCGGCTTCCTGTTCGTCGGCGCGCACGAACAGATTCAGGCGCCCGGCGATCACGTCCAGCAGCAGCCGCTCGTACGCGCCCACGCGCTGGCTGCCAAAGCGCTGGTCGAAGTCCAGGTCCAGCTGCACGGGCGCCAGCGCCTGGGCTTCGGAAATGCGCATGCCGCGCTTTTCCTGCCCCGCGGCAAACAGGTGCAGCGCCACGCCGTCGCGCGGCTGCAGGTGGATCACCAGGCGGTTGGCTGCGCCCAGCGGCGTGCGGTAGATGGCGTGGGGCGTGGGACGGAAGTTGATGGCGATGTGTGCCTCGCGCGCGGCCAGGCGCTTGCCGGTGCGGATGTAGAACGGCACGCCCGCCCAGCGCCAATTGGCGATCTCGGTGCGCAGGGCGACGAAGGTTTCGGTGGTGCTGCCGGGTGCCACGCCGTCCTCGTCGGCATAGGCGCGCACGCCCTCGCAGGCCGTGGTGCCGGTGGAATACTGGCCGCGCACCACGTCCTGCAGCAGCGTGGCGGGTGTCCACGTACTCAGCGAACGCAGCACCTTGAGCTTCTCATCGCGGATGGCATCGGCATGGGCGTTGATGGGCGGCTCCATGGCGATCGCGCACAGCAGCTGCAGCGCGTGGTTCTGCACCATGTCGCGCAGCGCGCCGGTCTGGTCGTAGAAGGCGCCACGCTGCTCCACGCCCAGCTGCTCGGCCATGGTGATCTCGATGCTGGCCACGGTCTCGCGCCGCCACAGGGGTTCGAACAGCGCGTTGCCAAAGCGCAGCGCCAGCAGGTTCTGCACCGAGGGCTTGCCCAGGTAGTGGTCGATGCGGAAGATCTGCCGTTCGTCGAACACGCTGCGCACCGCGGCGTTGATGGCACGGTTGGAAGCCAAATCGTGCCCCAGGGGCTTTTCCAGCACCACGCGGGTGGCGGGCGTCGCCAGGCCGGCAGCGCCGAGCTGCTCGCAGACGGTGGTGAACAGCGCGGGCGCGGTGGCCAGGTACATCACCACCGTGTCGGCATGGCGCTCGCGCAGGCGCCGCGCCAGCAGGGCGTAATCCTCTGGCTGGGACAGATCCATGCGCTGGTACTGCAACAGCGCGGCAAAGCGTTCGAATTCTTCGTCGCTGGGGCGTTTTTCTCCCTCCACATCGGCAAAGCGCCGGGCAATCAGCGCGCGGTAATCGCCGTCGCTCAGCGCGTCGCGCGCCACGCCGATGATGCGTCCCTGCGGCGGCAGCGACCCGTGGCGAAAGGCCTGGAACAAGGCGGGCAGCAGCTTGCGCCAGGCGAGGTCGCCCGTGCCGCCAAAGAGGACCAGATCAAAGCTCATGAGCCAGCTGCGGTGATGTGTAGAGGGTTGATCGATGGGAAAACGGTGCCCGCATGTGGTCCGTATCCAGTGCACGATGTTATCGAGTTTCATGGTCGGCATTGACCGATACGGGACGGGCCGTGGCCGCGCATACACTTGCCGGTTACGCGCCGGGGCTGGGCTCCCCGCGCCTTTCTCCCTGGACAACACGCCATGAACCAACTCGACGCGCTCAAGCAGTACACCACCGTGGTGGCCGACACCGGCGATTTCAAGCAGCTGGCCCAGTTCCAGCCGCAGGACGCCACCACCAACCCCTCGCTGATCCTCAAGGCCGTGCAAAAGCCCGAGTACGCGCCGCTGCTCAAGGACTGCGTGACGCGCTGGCATGGCCGCGCCATCGACGAGCTGATGGACCGCCTGATCGTGCGTTTCGGTTGCGAGATCCTGTCGATCATCCCTGGGCGCGTGTCCACCGAGGTGGATGCACGCCTGTCGTTCGATACCGCGGCGACCGTGGCGCGTGCGGAGCGCATCGTGGAGCTGTACCAGGCCGAAGGGCTGCACATCGACCGCGTGCTCATCAAGATCGCCGCCACGTGGGAGGGCATCCAGGCCGCGCGCCAACTGGAGCAGCGCGGCATCCACACCAACCTTACGCTGCTGTTTTCGTTTGCACAGGCGGTGGCCTGTGGTCAGGCGAAGGTGCAGCTCATTTCGCCTTTCGTCGGACGCATTTACGACTGGTACAAGAAGCAGGCCGGCGCAAACTGGGACGAGGCCGCCATGGCCGGCGCCAATGACCCGGGCGTGCAGTCCGTGCGCGCCATCTACAACCATTACAAACACTTCGGCATCGGCACCGAGGTCATGGGTGCGAGTTTTCGCAACACCGGGCAGATCGTCGCGCTGGCGGGCTGCGACCTGCTGACCATTGCCCCCGAACTGCTGGCCCAGTTGGCCGCCAGCGATGCGCCGGTGGCACGCGTGCTCGACCCCGAGGCGGCACGCCGCGTTGCGCTGCAACCCGTGCAGTACGACGAGGCGGGCTTTCGCTATGCGCTCAATGCCGACGCCATGGCCACCGAGAAGCTGGCCGAAGGCATCCGCGCATTTGCGGCGGACGCGGCCAAGCTGGAACAACTGATGCAAGCCGCTGCATGAATTTTGACGATCCCCGCACCCGCTGCGACCACACGACCGCGTGGCAGCGCCTGCGTGCCCATTACGAAAGCGCCGGCCGCAGCTTCGACCTGCGCGCCGCATTTGCGCAGGATGCGCAGCGTTTCGAGCGCTTCAGCCAGGACGCTCCGCATGTGTTTGCGGACCTGTCCAAGAACCTGATCGACGCGCCCACCGAAGCGCTGCTGCTGCAGCTGGCGCGTGAATGCGGCGTGGTGGCCTACCGCGATGCGATGTTCGAGGGCCGACCGATCAACAACACCGAGCAGCGCGCGGTGATGCATTGGTTGTTGCGAAAACCGGCTCCAGGGCATGCATATCAAGCGCAAGCAGCTATCGATACAGTAGCGCCTGAAATCGCCTCTGCCTTGCACGACGTGCACGCCATGCTGGAGGACATGCTGGCCCTCGCCGAGCGCGTGCGCGCTGACGATGGCATCACCGACATCGTGAACATCGGCATCGGCGGCTCGGACCTGGGGCCGGCGATGGTGGTCAAGGCGCTGGACGACCTGCGCCACCCGGGCAAGCGCCTGCACTTCATCTCCAACGTGGACGGCATGGAGCTGGGCAGCCTGTTGCGCCAGCTGCGGCCCGAAAGCACGCTGTTCCTCATTGCGTCGAAGACCTTCACCACCGCCGAGACCATGTCCAACGCACAGGCGGCGCGTGCATGGTTCCTGGACCAGGGCGGCAGCGAGGACGCGCGGGCGCGGCTGCCGCTGGCGCGCCATTTCTATGCACTGACGACCAACCTGGAAGCGGCGGCGCAGTTCGGCATCACCACCACGTTGGGCTTCTGGGACTGGGTGGGCGGACGCTATTCGCTGTGGTCCGCCATCGGGCTGCCGATTGCCATTGCCGTGGGTGCGCCGCACTTTCGCGCACTGCTGGCGGGTGCACATGCGATGGACGAGCATTTCCGCACCGCGCCGTTGGAATCCAACCTGCCCGTGCGGCTGGCGCTGCTGGACCTGTGGTACCGCAATTTCCACGGCTTCTCCAGCCGCAGCATGGCACCTTATAGCCATGGCCTGCGCCGCCTGCCGGCGTACCTGCAGCAATTGGAGATGGAGAGCAACGGCAAGGGGGTGGATGCGCACGGCCAGCCGCTGCCCTATGCCACTTCTCCCGTGGTCTGGGGCGAGCCGGGCACCAATGGGCAGCATGCGTTCTTTCAGATGATCCACCAGGGGCCCGACACCGTGCCCGTGGAGTTCATCGCGCTGCGCGAGCCGGGGCGTGATTTGCCGGACCAGCACCCGCGTCTGGTGGCCAACGCTTTGGCCCAGGCACGGGCGCTGATGATGGGACGGCCCGAAGAAGCCGACGGCCACCGGCGCTTCAGCGGCAACCGGCCGAGCACATTTCTGGTGCTGGAGCGTCTGGACCCGGCGTCGCTGGGCGCGCTGATCGCGCTGTACGAGCACCGCGTGTTCACCAGCGGGGCGCTCTGGGGCATCAACAGCTTCGATCAGTGGGGTGTGGAACTGGGCAAAGGCATCGCCAAGGACCTGGAGCCGCGTCTGGCCACGGGGGATGTGCAGGGGCTGGACCCGTCCAGCGCGGGGCTGTTGCGCCGTCTGGCGGCCTGGAACGGGGTGCGCTTCCCGCTCTGACGGGGCTCAGGCGCGCGCTGCCTGGGGCATGGCCGGCGCATCATCTACAGGCGCCGGCTGGAGTTCTGGAGCCAAGGCCACCCGGTTGCGGCCCTGGTCCTTGGCGGCGTAGAGCGCCTGGTCGGCACGCTCCAGCGTTTCCTGGGGTGACGAATGGGGCAGGTGCAGCGCCAGGCCGGCGGACATGCTCAGGCGCAGGCCCGGCGGTGCGTTGGGCACGGGCAGGGCAGCGATGGCTTCGCGCGTGCGCTCCAGCAGGGTCTGGGCGCTGCGTGGTTCGATGTCGCTGAGCAGCAGCAGGAACTCGTCGCCGCCCCAGCGCGCCAGCACATCGGTTTCGCGCACATTGGCGCGCAGGGCGTCGGCGAACACCCGCAGCACATGGTCGCCCATGGCGTGGCCGTGGTGGTCGTTGACGCGCTTGAAATGGTCCACATCGATCATGGCGAACAACAACGTGCCCTGCCCCCGGCGGCGGCGCCGGCACTCCAGCTGGATCAGCTCGACCATGGCGCGGCGGTTGTACAGGCCCGTGAGCTCGTCGCGCATGGCCAGCGCCCGGTTTTCCGCGAGGGCTTCGGCCAGCGCCTCACGTTGCCGGTCCAGGCGCTGGCGCATCTGCTGCACGCGCAGGTTCACCACCATGCACCCGGCCAGCACGATCAGGATCATGGCTGCGTAGGCGCCATCCATGACGTCGAACGTCGTTGCGTAGAAACGCGGCGAGACGACCACCGCCACCGAGAACGCCGCCATCGCGTAGAGCCCGATGCCCACGACCTGGCGCGGCGGCAGGCCCAGCGCACCGAAGAACAGGATCATGGCCAGCACGGAGGGCACCACGCCTCGGCCTTCCCCTGCCAGCACGTAGGCCACGGCGCCGCTGGTGATGGTCCACGCCATTTGCACCAGGGTCAGGGACGGATCGCGCAGCCGCTCGGACCAGCCGGTGCGGATCAGCAGCGTGATGACTGCGAGCCCCCCCACCGAAAGCGCCGCCCACCACCGCACAGCGTCCAGGTGGTGGTTTGCGCTGGGGTGGTGCAGCAACAGCATCACCAGGGCGCTGGAGCTCATCAGCAGCAGCGCGAGCAGCGCCATGCCGACGCGCACACGCCGGTAGGGGTCGCGGGAGAGGAGGCAGGGAAAGAGACGGCGAGGGGTCGTGTGCATGGCGGAGGCTCCTGCGAAGGGCCGTGCGATGGCGGTACGGCCAGAGTGAAACGCTAGCAATGAATTACTAATATTTACATATAAATACAATTATGCGATGAGCGCAAAGCTTGCTTTTGCGTAGGGGTATTGGGGAAAGGCGGGCCAGATCCGCGCGCAGTGCGCCGCGGAAGGTCGCCCGCCACACACGCAGGCGAAAAAAAACCCGCAAGCACTGCTTGCGGGTTGGGTGCTGCCTGCGCCTTCAGGGCGCAGGCGGGGACCTGGCAATTACATGCCCATGTCACCCATGCCGCCCATGCCGCCGGGCATGGCGGGGGCTGCGGACTCGTCCTTCGGCGCCTCGGCCACCATGGCTTCGGTCGTCAGCAGCAGCGAGGCCACGGAAGCGGCGTTCTGCAGGGCCGTGCGGGTCACCTTGGTGGGGTCCAGGATGCCCATTTCCAGCATGTCGCCGTAGGTGTCGTTGGCTGCGTTGAAGCCGTAGTTGCCCTTGCCGTTCAGCACTTCGTTCACGACCACCGACGGTTCGCCACCGGCGTTGGCCACGATCTCGCGCAGGGGCGCTTCGACAGCCTTCAGCACCAGCTTGATACCGGCGTCCTGCTCAGGGTTGCCGGTGGACAGGTCGCCCACGGCCTGCTTGGCGCGCAGCAGTGCCACGCCGCCGCCGGCCACGATGCCTTCTTCCACGGCAGCGCGGGTGGCGTGCAGGGCGTCTTCCACGCGGGCCTTCTTTTCCTTCATCTCGACTTCGGTGGCAGCGCCCACCTTGATCACGGCCACGCCGCCGGCCAGCTTGGCCACGCGCTCTTGCAGCTTCTCACGGTCGTAGTCGCTGGTGGCTTCCTCGATCTGGATGCGGATCTGCTTGACGCGCGCTTCGATGTCGGCAGCGGCACCAGCACCGTCGATGATGGTGGTGTTTTCCTTGCCCACTTCGATGCGCTTGGCCTGGCCCAGGTCGGCCAGCGTCACCTTCTCCAGCGTCAGGCCCACTTCCTCGGCGATCACCTTGCCGCCCGTCAGGATGGCGATGTCTTCCAGCATGGCCTTGCGGCGGTCGCCGAAGCCAGGCGCCTTCACGGCCACGACCTTCAGGATGCCGCGGATGGTGTTCACCACCAGCGTTGCCAGGGCTTCGCCTTCGACATCTTCAGCAATGATCAGCAGAGGACGGCCAGCCTTGGCAACTTGCTCCAGGGTAGGCAGCAGGTCACGGATGTTGCTGATCTTCTTGTCGAACAGCAGCACGAAGGGATTTTCGAGGATCGCGGCCTGCTTTTCGGGGTTGTTGATGAAGTAGGGCGACAGGTAGCCGCGGTCGAACTGCATGCCTTCCACGACTTCCAGCTCGTTTTCCAGGCTCTTGCCGTCTTCCACGGTGATCACGCCTTCCTTGCCCACCTTGTCCATCGCGTCGGCAATGATCTTGCCCACGGACTCGTCGGAGTTGGCGGAGATCGAACCCACCTGGGCGATTTCCTTGGAGGTGGTCGTGGCCTTGGAGGCCTTCTTCAGCTCTTCCACCAGGGCCACCACGGCCTTGTCGATGCCGCGCTTGAGGTCCATGGGGTTCAGGCCGGCGGCCACGTACTTGGAGCCTTCGCGCACGATGGCCTGGGCCAGCACGGTGGCGGTGGTGGTGCCGTCACCAGCGATGTCGTTGGTCTTGGAAGCCACTTCCTTCACGAGCTGCGCGCCCATGTTCTGCAGCTTGTCTTTCAGTTCGATTTCCTTGGCCACGGATACGCCGTCCTTGGTCACCGTGGGGGCGCCGAACGAGCGCTCCAGCACCACGTTGCGCCCCTTGGGGCCCAGGGTCACCTTGACCGCGTTGGCCAGGATGTTCACGCCTTCAACCATGCGAGCGCGGGCTTCGCCGCCGAACACTACGTCTTTTGCTGCCATTTTTGGCTCCTACAAATTTGAATCAAATGGGCTGCCAACGCTGATCTATCAAGCGCAGGCAGCTATGAAAAATGAGTTGACCAGAAGGGATTACTTCTCGACGACCGCGAACAGGTCGTCTTCCTTCATCACCAGCAGCTCGTCGCCATTGACCTTCACGGTCTGGCCGCTGTATTTGCCGAACAGCACGCGGTCGCCGACCTTCACGTTCAGGGCGATCAGCTCGCCCTTGTCGTTCTTCTTGCCAGGGCCAACGGCCAGCACTTCGCCTTGATCGGGCTTTTCCGCAGCGTTGTCGGGGATCACGATGCCCGAGGCGGTCGTGGTTTCGCTTTCGATACGTTTGACGATCACGCGATCGTGCAGGGGGCGAAGATTCATTGCATCTCTCCTGATAACAAAAAGGATTGCGACATCAAACAACGCGCCCGCAACGCGGACGCAGGGAACTGACACAGCGGTGTTGTTAGCACTCGTCTGTTTCGAGTGCTAATGATAGAGGCATTCGTGGCAGTTTCAAGGCCGCAGTGTCGGCAGGGCCTGCGATCAAGGTGCGGGAGCGCGGAGGGCAGCCGCACTTCCCCGTCCGCCTCAGTGGACTGTGAGGCGCAAGAAGTGGTTCAGCATGTGGAAGTGGTCTTCAAAGAACGCTTCTTCCATGCCCGCGAGCCGGTCGATGGCCACCCACTCGGCATGCGCCGCGTCGTCAGCCGCCTGCACCGGGGGCAGCGGAGCGTCCTGCAGGTCGAAGTAGTGCGCGTGGGTGATGGTGCGGCCGCGTTGGCTGCGGTCGGGGTGGTCGAACACCGTCACACTGCGCAGCGCCGCGCGCAGCGTGGCCTCGGGCAGGGCGCAATTCGTTTCCTCTGCCAGTTCACGCAGGCAGGACTGCCACAGCGTCTCGCGTTGTTCGATGAAGCCGCCGGGCACCGCCAGCAGGCCACGCCCTGGTGCGTGGGCGCGGCGGATGAGCAGCACGTGATCCTGGCAGCGCAGTACCGCGTCCACGGTCACGAACACGGGCGGGTAGGGCGCCGTTGCCCAGGCGGCGCGGTAACCGCGCAGCATCTGCCATTCCTGCTGCAGTGTGGCGAAGTGCGGCGTGTGGGCGAATTGCTCCAACAGCGCTTGCGTGGCGGGCGGCAGCATGGGCGCCAGCGGCTGCAGCGCATGGGCCACGGTGGCGGGTGTGGCGCCGAAGTAGGCGTCGCGGATGGCGGTCGCGTCTATGCGGCCCTGGCGCTCCATGCGTATCAATTCCCAGCCCGGAAAGGCGCTGAGGTAGCTGCTCGTGGCGTCCTTGAAATGGCCGACCAGCCCCACGCGCGCCTGCGGCGGGCTGTGGCGCGCCACCGCGTTGCGCACGGCTTCCACCCACACCGCCTCGTTGTAGTAGTCGCGCACCGGCAGCACGGTGAGGCGCGTGCGGTCGCCCTCGGGCAGAGCACCGCGCAGCATGGCTTCGCGTTCGTGCCAGGTGAACGGGTTCTTGGGTGTGCGCGCCTGGAAGGCCGAGCCGACGATGACGATGACCTGCCGCGCCTGCACCAGCGCTTCGCGCAGCAGGGCGAGATGGCCGGTGTGGACGGGCTCGAAGCGGCCGATGAGGATGGCGGTGTCGTACATGCGGCGATTCGTGTGTTCTCAAAAAAGTGAGCTGCTCGCGCTTGATGGATAAGCGCTAGAGGCAAATTTCGCTTGAAGCCGCCAGCTGTGCACCCTGGGCGTGCATCGCCTCCAGGAAGGCCTCATGCTGCGCCTCGAAGCCGGCCACGGGGCTCATGCAATCGGTAAGCAGCACCAGACGCCGCGGGCTCCACCCGGGGTGCAGGCGGGCCAGGTGCTGGATGATGTGCTCGGTGGTGGCGCGCACGCAGTGGCTGCTGGCCTCGCCTGCGATGAGCAGCAGGTCTGCGCTGGCCAATTGGTCCAGCAGCTGGGTGTTCAGGGTGGTGTGCGGGTCGGCCGCGTCGGGTACTTCGGCCTGCACGGCGCTGTAGTGCTCGGTCCAGGGGCTCATGCCCTTGAAGACGGACTGCACGGCGCGCACGCGATGCGCCTGCCAGTCGCTGCACGCGGCCAGCACGTCGGTATGCACGCCATGGCCCCAGCTGCCGATTTCGCAATGCACGGGCCAGACCATGAGGGTGTAACGGCCCTGGGTTTCCAACGTGTCCAGGTAGTCCAGTGTGCGCGCCAGCGCGGCAGGGTCACGCGGCGCAAACGCACCCGCGCGGACCTGCGCAGCGGTGATGGCGGTGAAGGGCGCCACCGCGCCCCCGTCGCTGCGCTGCCAGTAGGCAGGGTGCGCCACGTCGTACCGCTGGTGCGAGTCGAGGGTGACAGTGATGTGGTCTATACCTGCCCCCTGCGCGCGGATGAACGCTGCCAGGCGCTGCATGTCCGCATGCGCGCCGGGAACGGGCAGCGCCGGGGCGGTTACCGCGCCGCTATGGGGATCGCGCGAGTGCCACGCGGCGGGCAGATCGCAGAAGTCGTTCTGGGGATCGATGGCGAGCAGGTGGACGGTGCGGGTCATGGCGCGGATGCGAGCGTGCAGGGCCTGCAGTGTAGGCAACTGCGGGGCCGCATCCGGGCGGCACCGCTATTTGATGGCTTTGCGCGCGGCCCCGATACCCAGCAGCGCGAGCACCACGAACAGCACGGCCAATACCAGGAACACCACGAACAGCACCTTGGCGATGGCGGCCGAGCCAGCGGCCACGCCGGTGAACCCGAGCGCGCCGGCGATGAGCGAAATGATGGCGAAGATGATCGCGTACTTGAGCATGGGGATAGGCCTCCTTGGGATGGGCCGCCGGCGGGTGCGGCGGCTGGGCACCAGAGTAGAGGCGCTGGCGCAGGCGCTCCGTCATCTGGCGAAACCGCAGCGTGTAGGAGGGTGTTGACAGTGCTGCCGGTTATCGCAGCGCATGCAGCACCACGCCGCCGGCGATCAGCAGCAGCACGGCGCACGTGCGTTCTGTGGCGGCCATTAGCAGTTCCCTTTCAGGATGATGGCAACCGTCCAGGCGCTGTACAGCCGCTGCAGCACAGGCGGCGTGCCCGCCAGCAGCAGGAACAGGTTGGCGTGAACAGCGCATTCTTAGGCAGCCTGGACGCGGGGGCCGGGGGTGTATTGGAAAAAATGGCGTCTGCAAGGGCATACATGCGCGGCCTTGCCCAGCAGGGCATCGCTGCGGCCCTGCAGCAGGCCGCCGCCCTTAGCGCCGAGAATCTCCCGGCGCAGTAGCCACGCCTTCGCGGAACGCGTTATGGAAGTGGCGCTGGTCCTCAAAGCCCAGTTCCTGCGCCACCGCGGCTGGCGCACCTCCAGCGGCCAGCAGCGCGCGCGGCGTTGACACGCGCGCCTGCACAGGATTACAAGCCGGCCGCTTAGCGCCACGCGGCGGCGTACTGGTCTGCGTTCGCAACGCGGCGCGATATGAACTCTGCCCCCAAGCTCAGGGACTGCCTGGACGCAGACGCGGGGTTCATAGCCCCGCCGCTGCGCGCAGCGCCTGGGCTTTGTGCCGCAAGGCTGCCGCACCCGCTGGTGGGGTCGCCGTGCCTTACAGCCCGGCCGCTGCACGCAGCGCGGCAGCCTTGTCCGTCCTCTCCCAGGTGAACTCGGGTTCCTCGCGGCCAAAGTGGCCGTAGGCGGCGGTCTTCGCGTAGATGGGGCGCAGCAAGTCCAGCATCTGGATGATGCCCTTGGGGCGCAGGTCGAAGTGCTCCTGCACCAGTTGGGCGACCTGGTCGTCGGGGATCACGCCGGTGCCCTCGGTGTACACGGTGATATTCATCGGGCGCGCCACGCCGATGGCATAAGCCACCTGGATCTGGCACTGGCGCGCCAGGCCGGCGGCCACGATGTTCTTGGCCACGTAGCGCGCAGCGTAGGCGGCGCTGCGGTCCACCTTCGTCGGATCCTTGCCGCTGAATGCGCCACCGCCGTGCGGGCAGGCGCCGCCGTAGGTGTCCACGATGATCTTGCGGCCCGTCAGGCCGCAGTCGCCCTGCGGCCCGCCGATGACGAAGCGGCCCGTGGGGTTGATGAGGTACTTGGTGTCCTGCAGCCATTCTTTGGGCAGCACCGGCTTGATGATCTCCTCGATGATGGCCTCGGTGAAGCTGGCCTTCATCTTGGTGGCGGTCTCGCTCTGGTCGGGGCTGTGCTGGGTGGAGAGCACCACGGTGTCGATGCTGTGGGGCTTGCCGTCCACGTAGCGCATGGTCACCTGGCTCTTGGCGTCCGGGCGCAGGAAGGGCAGGCGGCCGTCCTTGCGCAACTGGGCCTGGCGCTCGACCAGGCGGTGCGCGTAGTAGATGGGCGCGGGCATCAGCTCGGGCGTCTCGTCGCAGGCGTAGCCGAACATCAAGCCCTGGTCACCGGCGCCGGTGTTCAGGTGGTCGTCGCTGGCGTGGTCCACGCCCTGGGCGATGTCGTTGGACTGCTTGTCGTAGGCCACGAGCACTGCGCAGCCCTTGTAGTCGATGCCGTACTCGGTGTTGTCGTAGCCGATGCGCTGGATGGTGTCGCGCGCCACCTGGATGTAGTCCACGTGTGCGTTGGTGGTGATCTCGCCGGCCAGTACCACCAGGCCGGTGTTGGTCAGCGTCTCGGCTGCCACGCGGCTGCGGGGGTCTTGCGTGAAGATTGCGTCCAGGATGGCGTCGGAGATCTGGTCCGCCACCTTGTCGGGGTGGCCTTCAGAGACCGATTCGGACGTGAAGAGGAAATCGTTCGCCATTTGAATAAACTCCGTGTTGTCAGCATTTGGGCGTTGCCCAGAGCCTCATGGAGCCTCGGCGAACGCTTTAGCAGTTGTGTTTAACGTCGCCCTGCAAGTTGCTCATTTAACTCGGCGACGGCCGTCATTGTAATGTCATCCCTCTTTCGGCTCGTTTCCGCGCTGCCCTTGTGGTTGCTGCATGTCATTGGCGCGGCGCTTGGCTGGGTGGCGTTTTGCGCATCGCCCACCTACCGCCGTCGCTTCATCGACAACGCCGCGCGCGCGGGTTATGCCTTGCGTGACGTGCGTGCGGCCATAGCGCACGCGGGGCGCATGGTGGCCGAGGCGCCGCGTCTGTGGCTGTGGCCCGAGCCGCCGGCCTGCGAGATACGCGGGGCCGAATGCGTGCAACGGGCCTGGGGCCAAGGCCGCGGCATCGTGTTCCTCACGCCGCACATTGGCTGTTTCGAGTTGTCGGTGCAGGCGGCGGCGCGGCGCTGGTCGCCGGAGCACGGCCCCATCACCATCCTGTACCGGCCCGCGCGCCAGCGCTGGCTGGCCGAGGTGATGCAGACCGCGCGCAACCGCCCCGGCATCCAGGCCGTGCCCACCACGTTGCAGGGCGTGCGCCAGATGATCAAGGCGCTGCGGCGCGGCGAGGCGGTGGGCCTGCTGCCTGACCAGGTGCCGCCGCAGGGGCTGGGGGTGTGGTCGCCGTTCTTCGGCCGCCCGGCCTACACCATGACGCTGGCTGCGCGCCTGGTGCAGCAGACCGGTGCGGCGGTGATCCTGGCGCGGTGTGAGCGCCTGCCACGCGGGCGCGGCTATGTGCTGCACCTGGAGGATTTGTCCCAGCCGCTGGCGCCTACACTCGACGCGGCCGTGCTGCAGCTCAACCAAGCCATGGAATACCTCATCCGCAAAAGCCCCGACCAATACCTGTGGGGCTACGCCCGCTACAAGCAGCCCCGCGCGGAGATGCATACCTCTGCCGGGGCCGATGCACCGCCGGAGGGCCGCGCATGATGGCGCGCGCGGGCATCGCGCTGCTGAATTTGCTGGGTCGCCTGCCGCTGCCGGCGCTGCGTGCGCTGGGGCGGTTCATCGGCCGGGTGCTGTTCGTGCTGGCCGTGCCGCGGCGCAGGGTGGCGCTGCGCAACCTGGCCCTGTGCTTCCCGGAGGTGCCCGAGTCGCAGCGCCGCGCGTGGGCGCGCGAGTCCTTCGTGGTGTTCTGCCAGACCTTCCTGGACCGCGGCTGGTTGTGGTCGGGCTCCGAGGCGCTGGTGCGCAGTCGCGTGAAGCTGGTGGGCGCGCTGCACGAGCTGGAAGGCGACACGCCAACCATCGTCTTCGCGCCGCACTTCTACAGCATGGACGCAGGCGGCCTCGCCTTGCCGCTGAACACACGGCGCGAGTTCACCTCGATCTTCGCCACCAACCCCGACCCGGTGTTGGACGCATGGTTCATGGCGGGCCGCCAGCGCTTTGGCAACGTGCGCATGCTCAACCGCGCCGACGGCGTGAAACCCATCATCTCGTGCCTGCGCAAGGGCGGGCTGCTGTACCTGCTGCCCGACATGGACTACGGCAGGAACGACTCGGTGTTCGTGCCCTTCTTCGCCATGCCGGACGCGGCCACCATCCCGTCACTGTCGCGCTTTGCGCGCCTGGGGCGCGCCAAGGTGGTGGCGCTGTACAGCCGCATGACGCCCGAGGGCTACGTGGCCGAGCTGACCCCCGCCTGGGACCACTTTCCCACCGAGGACCCTGTGGCCGACACGGCGCGCATGAACCGCGAGCTGGAAGCCGCCATCCGCACCATGCCCGCGCAGTACTACTGGGTGCACAAGCGCTTCAAGACCCGCCCGGAGGGGCAGGATTCGGTGTATCAGTAAAAATGGCTCTGGCGCTTATCTGGTAAGCGCTAGCAGCTACGAAAATAATAGTGCCTGGCGAAGAAGATCCGCCAGGGTGTCGCGCACCAGCCCCGGCTGCTCGTGCACCACCCAGTGCGTGGCGCCGGGCACCTGCTGCACCTGCAGGCGTGGCACCCAGGCTTGGAGCCCCTGCAGCAGACCGGGCAGCAACGCGGGGTCGTCCATGCCCCACAGCACTTGCGTGGGTACGGGCACCTGCAGCATGTCGGCGGGCAGCGTGAGGGAGCGGATGTCCGGCGTCCCGTCGTCCTGGGAAGACGAGGGCAGCGGCGGCCGCAGCGGACTGGCACGGTAGTAGTTGCAAGGCCCGGCAAGCCCCGCAGCCCACTGCGCGCGGTAGTGCGCGCGCAGTGCAGGGGTGAGCCAGCCGGGCGCGCTGCCATCGGCGCGGCGAAAGAAGCCGAACAGGCGCGCGAAATCGTTCTCGGCCAGCAGTGACTCGGCATCGGGGCGGCACAGGAAGTGGATGTACGCACTGGCCTCCTGCTGCGCGGCACTACTCTGCAATTCGCGCAAGAAGGCGCCAGGGTGCGGCGCGTTGATGACCATCAGGCGCTTGAGCAGTCCGGGATGCTGGTTGGCCAGGTTCCAGGCCACGGCCCCGCCCCAGTCGTGTGCCACCAGCGCCGCCAGCGGCGTGCCGGCACCGGCTTCCTGGGCGATCAGCGCGGCGATGTCCTGCACCAGATGTTTGGGGCGGTAGGCCTCTATCGCA
Organism: Diaphorobacter sp. J5-51; assembly: GCF_001023515.1. Classification (NCBI taxonomy): domain Bacteria; kingdom Pseudomonadati; phylum Pseudomonadota; class Betaproteobacteria; order Burkholderiales; family Comamonadaceae; genus Diaphorobacter; species Diaphorobacter sp. J5-51. Next base: position 26,659 of record NZ_JSYI01000100.1, read on the forward strand.
GCCGGCGCGCTGGAGGGTGCGTAGCCGCGCAGCCAGGGCGCCACGCAGCGGTAGCCGCCGTGTGCCGGATCGGCGAAATGGCCCAGCAGCGCGTCCCAGATGAACGCGCCTTCGGGAAAGCCGTGCAGGAACAGCAGCACCGGGCGCCCCGGCATGCCGGCCACGCGGCAGTGCAGCGTGATGCCGTGCGGCAGTGTGTGGGTGATCGTCTCCGCCATACGCTACGCCTTTCATAGCTGCCAGCGCTTGATGGACGGGCGCTGGTGTCAGTTTTGGTCTTCAGATGGCGGCAGGGCTTCCACGGCCGCATCCTCTTTTTGGACGGGGTGGGCCCACTGCCACAGCAGTTGCGCCACTTCGTCCACGCCCTGCTTCTTGAGCGCGGAGAACATCCTGACCTCACCGCCGCCGGCCTGCAGTCGCGTGATGGACAGTGCCTTGGCCTGCTCGGCGCGCGTGAGCTTGTCGGCCTTGGTGAGCAGCACCAGGAACTTGAGCCCTGCCTCCACGCGCGGCCGCACGGCGTTCAGCAGCGCCTCGTCCAGCTCGGTCAGGCCCAGGCGCGGGTCGCACAGCAGCACGATGGCGGTGAGACTTTCGCGGCTCACCAGGTAGCTCAGCATCACTTGCTGCCAGCGCAGCTTGTCCGAGCGCGACACGGCCGCGTAGCCGTAGCCCGGCAGGTCGGCCAGCACCGCGTCCGTTGCGCCCTGCTTGCCCAGCGCGAACAGGTTGATGTGCTGGGTGCGCCCGGGCTTCTTGGATGCAAACGCCAGTTGGCGCTGTTGGGTGAGGGTGTTGATGCAGGTGGATTTGCCTGCGTTGGAGCGGCCCACGAAGGCGATCTCGGGCACCTCGATGGCGGGCAAATGGTGCAACTGTGCGGCCGTCGTCAGGAAGCGCGCGGTGTGCATCCACCCCATGGCGACCTTGGCGTCCGGCGCTGGCGGGAGGGAGCCAGCAACTGGCGCATGTGATGTGGTCGGCATATATGGGTTTTCCAAGGGATAGGGCGAAACAGGGGGCATTGTAGAATCGCGGGGTTTTGCGCTCATAACACAAGATCCCCCGATATGAAGTTGCTCGCCTCCCTGCTGATGGCTGCCGCACTGGCAGTCCCCGCTGCCTCGGCCCTTGCCGCAGGCGAAACCCCGGCGCCGCAAAAGGCAGCGAAGCCTGATCTCGTGAAGGGCGAGGCCAGCTACGCCGCCGTGTGCGCCGCCTGCCACGCCGCCGACGGCAATTCCACCATCGCAGCCAACCCCAAGCTGGCGCAGCAGCACCCGGAATACCTGGTCAAGCAGCTGCAGGAGTTCAAGGCCGGCAAGCGCGCTGACCCCATCATGCAAGGCATGGCCGCCATCCTCTCCGAGGACGACATGCGCAACGTGTCGTGGTGGCTGGCCTCCAAGCAAGCCAAGGAAGGCTTTGCCAAGGACAAGGATCTGGTCGCCATGGGCGAACGCATCTACCGCGGCGGCATCCAGGACCGCAACATTGCCGCCTGCGCCGGCTGCCACAGCCCCAACGGTTCCGGCATTCCCGCCCAGTACCCGCGCCTGTCGGGCCAGCATGCCGACTACACGGTCAAGCAGCTGGTGGACTTCCGCGACGGCAAGCGTGGCAACAACGTGCAGATGCGCGACGTGGCCGCCAAGCTCAACGACCGCGAGATCAAGGCCGTGGCTGACTACATTGCCGGTTTGCGTTGATTCACGTCAAATTTCCAGGGGTGCTCCGATGCGCCTTTGGAACCTACCGCCGATAATCGCACCCAAGACGGGCGGGCTCATCTGAACGGATGGCCCGCCCTTTCTCATGGGCCTACGCACGCAGGGTTGACTGGCGTAGGTGGATTCCTCCCGGCCTTCGCGTCTTTCATGTCTGACACCACTTTCGGTCCTAGCAGCGCCCCCCGGACGCACGCCATGCGGTCGATGACCGAGCTGCTGGCGTCCATGCGCTTCGCGATCGCGTTGCTGACCGTGATCTGCATTGCCTCGGTGATCGGCACGGTGCTCAAGCAGCACGAGCCGGCCGTCAACTATGTGAACCAGTTCGGCCCGTTCTGGGCGGATGTGTTCCTGGCGCTCAAGCTGAACGCGGTCTACAGCGCCTGGTGGTTCCTCGTGATCCTGGGCTTTCTGGTGGTCAGCACCTCGCTGTGCATTGCCCGGCATGCGCCCAAGTATCTGGCGGATCTGCGTACCTACAAGGAAGACATCCGCGAGAAGAGCCTGCAGGCGTTCCACCACAAGGCCAGCGCGGAGCTGGCGGCCGAAACGCCCGAGGCGGCCGCGCGCCGCGTGGGCCAGCAACTGGTTGCCAAAGGCTGGAAGGTGCGCCTGCAGCAGCGCCAGACCCCGGCAGGTGACGGCTGGATGGTGGCCGCCAAGGCCGGTGCCGCCAACAAGCTGGGCTATATCGCCGCGCACAGCGCCATCGTGCTGGTGTGCCTGGGCGGCCTGCTCGACGGCGATCTCGTCGTGCGGGCACAGATGTGGTTTGGTGGCAAGACGCCCTATGCGGGCTCTGGCCTGATCTCCGAGGTCAAGCCCGAACACCGGCTGTCCGAGCGCAATCCCACGTTCCGCGGCAATCTTGTGGTGGCCGAGGGCACGCAGTCCGGCACCGCCATCCTGAGCCAGTCCGACGGCGTACTGCTGCAGGAACTGCCGTTTGCCGTCGAGCTCAAGAAGTTCATCGTGGAGCATTACTCCACCGGCATGCCCAAGCTGTTCGCCAGCGAGATCGTGATCCACGACCGCGCCACGGGCGAGGCCACGCCGGCGCGCGTGGAGGTCAACCATCCCGTGAGCTACCGGGGCATCGAAATCTACCAATCCAGCTTTGACGATGGCGGCTCCGAAGTGCACCTGCGTGCGCGCCCCATGGCGCCGGGCGCGGAGCCCTTCGATGTGCAAGGCGTGATCGGCGGCTCCACGCGCCTCACGCACTCGGGCTCGGGCGAAGGCATGACGCTGGAGTTCACGGGGCTGCGGGTACTCAATGTGGAGAACTTCGGCGATACCGGCGCCAGCGGTTCGGGCGCTGACGTGCGCAAGGTGGATCTGCGCGAATCGATCGAATCGCGCCTGGGTGCCGGTAACAAGACCGTGAGCAAGCGCGAACTGCGCAACGTGGGCCCCAGCATCACCTACAAGCTGCGCGATGCCGCGGGCCAGGCGCGGGAGTTCCACAATTTCATGCTGCCCGTGGACACGGGCGACGGTCAGCCCATGTATTTGCTGGGTGTGCGTGAGACCCCCGCGGAGCCCTTCCGCTATCTGCGCGTGCCGGTGGATGCCGAGGGTGGCATGGACGGCTTCTTGCGCATGCGCCTGGCACTGGCCGATCCGCAGATACGCGAACTGGCGGTGCGTCGCTACGCGGCAGCGGCCGTGGATGGGGCGCGCCCCGAGCTGGCCGAGCAACTCGCGCAGTCGGCGGGGCGCGCGCTCGCGCTGTTCGCCGGTGCGATCGACGAGCCTGCTGCGGCGGGCGGCCGGCCGCGCGGCGGGCTGCAGGCGATATCGGACTTCATGGAGGCCAATGTGCCCGAAGACGAGCGCAACCGCGCCAGCGAGGTGCTGGTGCGCATCCTCAACGGCGCCTTGTTCGAACTGGCGCAGATCACCCGCGAACGTGCAGGCCTGGCCCCCTTGCCACAGAATGGCGCAACGCAGGCGTTCATGACGCAGGCGGTGTTGAGCCTGAGCGATGCACAGGCCTATCCGGTGCCCCTGGCGTTCGAGCTGCGTGACTTCAAGCAGGTGCAGGCCAGCGTGTTCCAGGTGGCGCGCGCGCCGGGCAAGAACGTGGTGTACCTGGGCTGCGCGCTGCTGATCATCGGCGTGTTTGCCATGCTCTACGTGCGTGAACGCCGCGTATGGGTATGGCTGGCACCCCATGAGACTGGCGCTCGCGCGACGATGGCGCTGTCCACCAACCGCAAGACGCTGGATGCGGATCGTGAATTCGCGCAGCTCACCACCCAATTGATCGGAACATCCCCGCACGGAGGTGCCTCATGAATACAGCCACGACCACGCTCACGTTGAGCGAAGGGTATTTCGCACGCCGCAGCTGGTGGGACTGGCTGTTTGCGTTGTTGGTGGTCGCGGGGGGCGTGTTCGCGCTGCAGCGCTATGCGGCGTACATGGATGTGTATGAGAAGGCCATTTTGCTGGGCTCCATTCCCAGCGTGATCTGGCTGGGCTGGTTCTGGCGCCCGCTGAGCACACTGATGCTGATGGTGGCCGCGTGCTCGCTGCTGGCCATCGGGCTGTACCAGAACAATGGCGCGGGCGACCTGGCGCGCGCGGACACGGTCTTCGGACTCAAGTACTTTCTGTCGAGCCAGTCGGCCATCCTGTGGATGAGCATGCTGTTCTTCATGAGCACCGCGTTCTATTGGGTGGGCATGCTCTCGCGCGGTCAAGGGCAGACGATGATGCGCATCGGCTCGCGCATTGCGTGGGTGGCCGTGGCGCTGGCATTGATCGGCACCATGGTGCGCTGGTACGAAAGCTACCTGATCGGCCCGGATATCGGCCACATCCCGGTGAGCAACCTCTACGAGGTGTTCGTCATGTTCTGCTGGATGACGGCCGTGTTCTACCTGTACTACGAGGAGCAGTACGAAACCTGCGCGCTCGGCGGCTTCGTGATGCTGGTGGTGAGCGCCGCCGTGGGCTTTCTGCTGTGGTACACGGTCGTGCGCGAGGCGCATGAGATCCAGCCGCTGGTGCCCGCGCTCAAGAGCTGGTGGATGAAGCTGCATGTGCCGGCCAACTTCATCGGCTACGGCACCTTCGCGCTGTCGGCCATGGTGGCCTTTGCCTACCTGATCAAACAGCAGGCGAGCGAAACGCGCTGGTGGAAACTGGCACCGCTGTGGCTGTTGGGCGTGGTGCTGTGCTTTGAGCCCATCGTCTTTCGCCAGGGCGCGGCCGACAACGGCGGTGGCTACTGGATGGTGTATTTCGGTGTTTCTGCGCTGATCGTGGCGGGCATCTTGTTGGCGCGCCGGCGCATTGCCGAGCGGTTGCCGTCCTTCGAGATCCTGGACGATGTGATGTACAAGTCCATCGCCGTGGGCTTTGCGTTCTTTACCATCGCCACGGTCCTGGGAGCGCTGTGGGCCGCGGAGGCCTGGGGCGGTTACTGGAGCTGGGACCCCAAGGAAACCTGGGCGCTGATCGTGTGGCTCAACTACGCGGCATGGCTGCACATGCGGCTGATGAAGGGTTTGCGCGGCACCATGTCGGCGTGGTGGGCGCTGGTGGGCCTGGCGGTGACCACCTTCGCCTTTCTGGGCGTGAACATGTTCCTGAGCGGGCTGCACAGCTACGGAACCTTGTAACCCTCGGCGTCCAAGGGGGGAACCTGCGGGCCCTGCGGGCAGTCTGTGTCCCATGCAGACTGTGGCAGATGCGGCTGCCAGAAGGACCCCCATGTTGATTCCTACCCGAGACAACGGTTATATCCACCCTTGCGCCGGCGAGATCACGCCGCGCGCCGTCTATGAGCAGCGACGCGCCATGCTCCGCCTGCTGGCAGCGGGTGCTGGTGGCGCGGCGATGGCCGGCTGGGCAGGGCGTGTTGCCCTCGCTGACCAAGTCCGCCGCCCGGGGAGGCTCGCGCCCCTGCCGGGTGCGCCGTCCGCCGTGCCGGGCGCGGTGACCATGGAGAAGGTCACCGAGTACCAGGACGCCACCACGTACAACAATTTCTACGAATTCGGCACGGACAAGAGCGACCCCGCGCGCAACGCCCATACCCTGAAAACCCGCCCCTGGACCGTAGAAGTGGAAGGCTTGGTCAACAAGCCACGGCGCTTCGATATCGACGAGCTGCTCAAGCTCAGCGCGCAGGAGGAGCGCATCTACCGCCTGCGCTGCGTCGAGGGCTGGTCCATGGTGATCCCCTGGGTGGGGTACTCGTTGGCAGAGTTGATCAAGCGGGTGGAGCCGCAGGGCAGTGCGAAGTACGTCGAGTTCGTCACGCTGGCGGACAAAGCCACCATGCCTTACGTGGGCTCGCGTGTGCTGGACTGGCCTTACACCGAAGGCCTGCGCTTGGACGAGGCCATGCATCCGCTCACGCTGCTCGCCTTCGGCATGTATGGCGAGGTGCTGCCCAATCAGAATGGCGCACCGGTGCGCATCGTCGTGCCGTGGAAGTACGGCTTCAAGAGCGCCAAGAGCATCGTCAAGATCCGCTTCGTCGAGAAGGAGCCTGGTACCGCGTGGAACAAGGCTGCACGGCAGGAGTACGGCTTCTATTCCAACGTGAATCCGGATGTGGACCACCCGCGCTGGAGCCAGGCCACCGAACGGCGTATCGGCGAGGGCGGACTGTTCGCCAAGAAGCGCAAGACCCTGCTGTTCAATGGCTACGAGGCCCAGGTGGGACAGCTCTACGCGGGCATGGATCTGCGCAAGTTCTACTGATGGCGCATGCACGCCTTTCGGGTAGTACTCCCGCGCTGGCGGGTCGCGGCTGGGGTGCGCGCGTGTTGTTGCACCCGGCAGCCAAGCCGGTGCTGTTTGTGCTGTGCCTGCTACCACTGGCCTGGCTGGTGTATGGGGCGGTCGCCGATCGCCTGGGCGCCAACCCTGCCGAAGCCCTGATCCGCTCCACGGGCGACTGGACGCTGCGCATGCTGTGCCTCACCCTGGCAGTCACACCCCTGAGGCTGGCGCTGGCCCAGCCGCCGCTGGCACGCTTTCGGCGCATGCTGGGGCTGTACACCTTCGCCTACGCGGCACTCCACTTGCTGTGCTACGGCTGGTTCGACATGGGGCTGGATGTGCCGGAAATCCTTCGTGACGTGCTCAAGCGCCCCTTCATCCTGGTGGGCATGGGCTGCTTTGCGGTGCTCCTGGCGCTGGCGGCCACGTCGTTCAACCGGGCCATGCGCTGGATGGGCGGGCGGCGCTGGCAGCAACTGCACCGCGGCGTGTACCTGGCCGCGGGGCTGGCGATCCTGCACTTTTTCTGGATGCGGTCGGGCAAGAACGACTTTGCCGAGGTGGCGGTCTATGCCGCCATCCTGGCGGCGTTGCTGCTCGCTCGGCCTTGGTTGCGCCGGCGCCGCCGTGCCGTCTGATTGCTATTAATTAGATAGCTGATAGCGCTTTCTGGGTAAGCGCTAGAGCCGATTTTCTATCAAACCTTCAGGCGCGCACGGCCTGCAGCGCAGGGCGCACCTGGCGGGTGACAGGATCGATGTGACCCGTGGGGATCTGGTAGGCGCGGTCATCAAACAGGTCGATGCCACACATCAGGCTGTCGAGCCATTGGAAGAAGTCGTCGATGGCCGGCTTGCCCATGATGGGCGCGCCGTGCTGCGGAACCACCATGGCGATGTCCAGTTGCCGCGCCATGCGCGTCCACAGGCGCAGGATCTTGTTGGAGACCATGTAGCGGCGGTGAAAGCCTTCCATGCGTGGAATGTGCGGTGCCAGATGGGTCACCGGCACGCGTGCGTCGGCGCCCGAGGTCATGGACACGCCCAGGTCGCCCGTGAACAGGATGCGGCTGACCGGGTCGTAGAAGTGGAAGTTGCCTTCGGAATGCATGAAATGCGCCGGCAGCAGCACCAGTTCGTGCCGGCCCAGCGGCAGGCGGCCGCCGCTGTCGGGCACCCCGATGATGCGGTTCTCGGTTTTGCCGAGCTTGGTGAAGTGCGGTGCGAAGCGCTCCCAGATGCGTGAGATGACCAGCGTCGCCTTGGTGCTGCTCAACCAGCGGTCCAGCGAGGCGATGATGTCGGGGTCGGCGTGCGACGCAATCAGGTAGGACAGCTTGTGGGGCGGAAAGTGCTTGGACATGCCCATGAACAACTCGTTGAACGCCAGATTGCCGCCCGGGTCGATGATGGCGCCCGTGTCGTCGTCCACGATCAGGAACTGGTTGGCCTGAACCGCCTGCCCATCCTCCTCGACAAGGTCCGAGAACATCAGACAAGCGTGGTTCTTGTCCCGGTAGAGTTCAAGAGGTTCCTGAGGCATGCACGTGACTCCGCAATGAAAGTGCAATAGTACTCAGGGCGAAATGGTTATTCCTTGATAGTTATCAAGGGTTGCCCTGCGGTACCAGCTTTTCGCTGCGGAAGATGTCGTTCACGCTTTCGCGCGTGCGGATGAGGTGGGCTTGCGCTCCGTCCACCAGCACCTCGGCGGGTCGGGGGCGGGTGTTGTAGGTGCTCCCCATGGAACTGCAGTACGCCCCGGCGGACAGCACCGCCAGCATATCGCCCGCTACGACCGCCAGGTTGCGGTCACGGCCGATCCAGTCCCCGCTTTCGCAGATCGGGCCGACGACGTCATACACGTGCGACACGGCCGTCGGGGTGGCCGCCTGCAGGGGCACGATGGCGTGGTAGGCCTGGTACATCGCCGGCCGCGGCAAATCGTTCATGGCCGCATCGACGATGCAGAAGTTCTTTTGCTCGCCGGGCTTGAGGTAGAGCACCTCCGTCAGGCAAACACCGGCGTTGCCCACCAAGGAGCGACCGGGCTCGATCATCAATTGGCGGTCACCGTAGCCGCGCGCGTCCAGCTTGGCCAACAGCTTGGCCCACAGCGCGTCGGCCCGTGGTGGCGTGTCGCCGTTGTAATCGATGCCCAGACCACCGCCAAAATCGATGTGGTGGATCGCGATGCCTGCGGCCTCGATGGCTTGCACGAGGTCCAGCATGCGATCCATGGCGTCCAGATACGGGCTCTCTTCCGTGATCTGGGAGCCGATGTGGCAATCGATGCCCACCACGCGCAAGCCGGGCAGGGCGGCTGCGCGCTGGTAGGTGGCAACCGTGCGTTCATGGGCGATACCGAACTTGTTGCCCTTGAGGCCCGTGGAAATGTAGGGGTGGGTCTTGGCGTCCACGTTGGGATTGACACGAATGCTGATCGGTGCGCGCAATCCCATGGATTGGGCCACTTCGCTCAACACGTCGAGTTCTGCCTCGCTCTCCACGTTGAAGCAGCCAATGCCGACCTCCAGCGCCTGGCGCATTTCTGCGCGCGTCTTGCCTACGCCGGAAAAGATCACCTTCGCCGGGTCGCCGCCGGCTGCAATCACGCGTTGCAGTTCGCCGGCAGAAACGATGTCGAAGCCGCAACCATGGCGTGCGAAAAGCTGCAGGACAGCGAGCGACGAGTTCGCTTTCATGGCATAGCAGATCTGCACCTTGCGTCCAGCGAACCCGCGCTGGTAGGCCCCCAGGGCGTCCAGCATGGCTGCCTGGGAATAGACGTAGAGGGGCGTGCCGAACTCCCGGGCCAGGTCGGCAAGGCGAAGGCCCTCCAACTGAAGCGCTTGGTCGTGGTAGTGCAAGTGGGGGTGGCCGGGCAGAACGGGATGGGTCATGGACGGGTGGTGGAAGCGGAATCGACTGGCGACGAGGCGGGAGCCCGCGAGGCGGCGGGGTTGAGGGTTTCAGGGAGTGTGGCGCGCTGCGCGGCAGCCGGGTCCGTGGGCAGGTAAAGCGGACCCCGTTGGCCACAGGCCGCGAAGGCTGCCGTGCTCACAGCAAGGACAATCGTCCTGACTAGAATTTGACGGGCTCTGAACATACGCAAATTGTAATGACCGACCTCGAATTCATGGACCGTGCAGAAAAGCTGCTGCTGGCGGTGGAACAAAGCTGCGACCGTATCAACGACACCACCGACGCCGATCTGGATGGCCAGCGTACGGGGGGCATGGTGACCATCACTTTCCGCAACCGTAGCCAGATCGTGATCAACCTTCAAAAGCCGCTGCACGAGATATGGATGGCGGCGCAATCCGGCGGATATCACTTCCGCCATGACGGGACGTCGTGGATGGATACCAAGGGTGCCGGTGAGTTCTTTGCAGCGCTCAGCCACAACGCCACTTTGCAAGCGGGGCAAGCGCTCCAGTTCACCGATTAGCGGCGACAGCGCGGCTCGATCCACGAGCGAAGGGCTGCGCAATTGATTGCGCGGGCGCACGGGCCCGCCTCTTCATCAATTACGGAATAGGTCGAGGATGCGGTTGCGCTCTTCGGGGGGAGGCGGTGTTCCCGGAGCCGGCGCACCATCGGTGGGGGTGGCGCTCTCCATACCCAGGCTGGCGACGCCCGCGTTGCGCGCATATTCTTCGTAGAACCATTCGCCACTCACGTTCACGACGCCTGCGGGTACGGTGGGCTCTGCCACTGGGACGCCTTTGAGCGCTTTTTCCATGAAGCTGATCCAGACCGGCAGGCTGAGTCCGCCACCGGTCTCACGGCTTCCGAGGTTGCGCGGCGTGTCGTAACCGATCCATGTCACAGCCGCCAGCGTGGGCTGGAAGCCTGCAAACCACGCATCGACTGCGTCATTGGTCGTTCCTGTCTTGCCATAGATATCGGGGCGTTTGAGCGTGGCCTGTGCACGTGCCGCCGTGCCGGAGCGCGCGACTTCCTGAAGCATGCTGTTCATGATGAACGCGTTGCGTGGCTCAATGGCGCGGGGGTTGTCTGCGACGGCGGGAGGTTGGAAATCCGACAGGATGCGTCCCTTGTGGTCCGTGACACGGGTGATGAGATAGGGGTTGACGCGGTAGCCGCCGTTGGCAAACACCGCGTAGGCCGAAGCGAGTTGCATCGGGGTGACAGAGCCTGCGCCCAGCGCCATCGTCAGATAGGGGGGATGCTTGTCGGCTTCGAATCCGAAACGGGTCACCCAGTCCTGCCCATTCTTGGGGCCCACAGCCTGCAGGATGCGAATGGAAACGACGTTCTTGGAGCGGGCAAGCCCTGCGCGCATGGTCATGGGACCGTCGTACTTGCCATCGTAGTTCTTGGGCTCCCAGGGTTGCCCGCCTGTCACGCCCGCACTGAAGAACAAGGGAGCGTCGTTGATCACCGTGGCAGGTGTGAAGCCCTTTTCCAGAGCGGCGGAGTAGATGAACGGCTTGAACGCCGAACCTGGCTGGCGCCAGGCCTGGGTGACATGGTTGAACTTGTTCTTGTCGAAGTCAAAGCCGCCCACCAGGGCACGGATGGCACCGGAACGCGGATCGATGGCCACGAAAGCACCTTCCACCTCAGGAAGCTGGGTGATTTCCCAAGTCTTCTTGGGTGTTTGTACGACCCTGATGACCGCGCCCCGGCGCAGTTTGATGTTGGGCGGGGCTTTCTCGCTGAGTCCGGACTGCGCGGGCTTGAGGCCTTCGCCCGTGATCTCGATCTGTTCGCCATCGGCGCGGGCCGCCAGAATCCTCTTGGCGTTGACCTCCAGCACGACCGCGGCGAGCACATTGCCGTTATCCGGATGGTTGGCCAGAGCGTCGTCGATGGCGTCTTCGGTCTCCTCAGACGCGGAGGGCAGGCTGACAAACCGCTCAGGCCCGCGGTAATGCTGTCGGCGCTCGTAGTCCATGATGCCCTTGCGCAACGCGGTGTAGGCTGTCTCCTGCTCGCCGGCATTCAGCGTGGTGTACACATTCAATCCGCGCGTGTATGCCTCGGGGCCGTACTGCGCGTAGATGAGTTGACGCGCCATCTCAGCCACGTACTCCGCATGGATACGGGTCGAATCCGTCGACGAGCGCAGCTTGAGATCCTCTTGCTTTGCAGCAGTGGCTTCCTCGGCAGTGATGAAGCCGTTTTCCAGCATGCGATCAATGATGTACAGCTGCCGGATCCTTGCGCGCTTGGGGTTGGAGATGGGGTTGTAAGCGGACGGGGCCTTCGGAAGGCCAGCAAGCATGGCTGCTTCGGCAATGGATATGGACTTCAGCGGCTTGCCAAAATAAGTTTCTGCGGCTGCTGCAAATCCATAGGCGCGATTTCCCAGATAAATCTGGTTCATGTAGATCTCGAGAATCTGGTTCTTTGTTAACAGATGCTCGAGCTTAAATGTGAGCAATATTTCGTAAATTTTTCTGGTAAATGTTTTTTCGGAAGAAAGATAAACATTTCGCGCCACTTGCATGGTAATAGTGGAAGCCCCCTGGCTTTTTACGCGCCCCAGATTGGCCAGCGCAGCGCGCAACACCCCTTTGTAGTCCACGCCCCCGTGCTGGAAGAAGCGTGCGTCTTCGATCGCCAACACTGCATTGGTCATCACAGGGGGGATGTCCTGGATGGGCGTCAAGTTACGCCGCTCCTCACCGAACTCTCCCAGCAATGCGCCTTCTGCGGAGTACACCCGCAAGGGTAGCTTAGGGCGGTAGTCCGCCAGATCGGACACATCAGGCAGATTGGGATAGGCCACCGCAAGGCCCAGTCCGATGGCGAGAGCACCGGTCAACGTTGCGGCGGCGCCCAGGCCAAGGATCCACGTGAACCCCAGCAGAAGCCAGCGCACGGCGCGTGGCATTGAGGATGTGGGCGGGGAAGATGTTCTGTCGGGAGGCTGTGGCATAGGGTCTCGATACGAGGCAACCCGTCATTATAAAAATCTTGGCGTTTCGGCTTGGCTGGGACGCCTTGCCTTGGTCACCGCGCGAAAAATAAGGCCGACGATTCAGCGATAGCACCTGAAAATCGTCTGCTTTTGACAACGCCGCTTTTGTGTGAGAAAGGTAAAACTCTTGGCTGGTGAAGAACCTTACTGATAGCATTCATGTGAAGTGTTAAGTTTTGTTGCGTCATATAGATATAAGTAGCGGAGGGGCACCTTGATCTCAATGGGGTCGTTGTTCAGTCGTCAGTCTGCCCCATTGCTGGGTGTGGACATCAGCTCTTCCAGCGTCAAGCTGGTGGAGTTGGGACGAGATAAGGGAGGGGCGCTGGTTCTCGAGTGCTGTGCAATCGAGCAACTGGAGCGTGGGTGGATCACGGATGGCAACATCGAAAAGTTCGATGAAGTCGCCGAGGCGTTGCGTCGCGTTGTGAAGAAGAGCGGGACCAAAACCAAGAATGTCGCCCTTGCATTGCCATCCTCTGCTGTGATCACCAAGCGCATCACGCTGCCCGGCGGGATGTCCGAGCAGGAACTGGAAGTGCAGGTGGAATCCGAAGCCAACCAGTACATTCCTTTTTCGCTGGACGAGGTGAGCCTCGACTTCTGCGTGGTGGGCCCCAGCAAGAGCGCGCCAGGCGATGTCGACGTGCTGATTGCGGCTTCTCGCAAAGAGAAGGTGCAAGATCGTCAAGGTCTCGCGGAGGCGGCTGGACTGAAACCCGTGGTCGTCGACATTGAGTCGCATGCGGCACGCTTGGCAGCAGGGCGGCTGATTGAAGGGTTGCCCAATCGGGGCGCCGATGCGGTCGTTGCCCTCTTTGAGGTGGGGGCAATGACGACGAGCATGCAGGTCATTCGGAATGACGATGTCTTGTATGAACGCGACCAAGCCTTTGGTGGTGCGCAGTTGACCCAATTGATCGTGCGCCAATATGGGTTTTCACAAGAAGAAGCAGAGGGCAAGAAGCGCAATGGCGACTTGCCTGAGGACTATCAATCTGCCGTCCTGCGCCCCTTCGTGGACAGTCTCTCTCAGGAAATCAGCCGCGCGCTGCAGTTCTTCTTTACGAGCACCCCATACAACCGCGTGGATCACATCATGCTCGCAGGCGGATCTGCCCCTCTGCCTGGCTTGACGGAATCCGTCATTCAGAACACGGGGTTTGCGTGCAGCGTCATCAACCCCTTTGATGGCATGGAAGTAGGTGGGGGTGTCCGCCTCAAAAAGATGGTGCGCGAGGCTCCGTCTTACTTGACCTCCTGTGGGCTGGCAATGCGGAGGTTCCTGCAGTGATTCTTATCAACCTACTCCCGCATCGGGAGGCTGCTCGTAAACGCAGGCGGGAGGCGTTTCAAGCCGTCATGCTCGCTTCAGCATTGGTAGGCCTTGCCATTGCTGCGGCTATTTATTGGTGGTTTCAAGCGATGATTACCGATCAGCAGGATCGTAATAATTTTCTTCGAAGCGAAATCAAAGTCCTTGAAGGACAAATCAAGGAAATCGCGACCCTTGAAGAAGAAATTGCTGCCCTTTTGGCTCGGCAAAAAGCTGTAGAAGATCTTCAATCCGATCGAAATTTGCCTGTACACCTTCTTAATGAGCTGGTCTTACAGTTGCCGGATGGCGTTTATATAACAAGTCTTAAGCAGGCAGACCAAACGGTCACCATGCAGGGCATGGCGCAGTCTAATGAGCGTGTTTCAGAGATGCTACGCAATCTGGCCAATAATACGCCCTGGTTCTCAAAGCCAGAATTGGTCGAAATTGTCGCAGCTAACGTTTCGTTAACTCCCAAAGATCAGCGTCGTGTTGCCGCCTTTAATTTACGTTTCCGCTTGGTGCGTAGTGCTGAAGCCCAAAAGGCTATGGAAGCTGCCAGCGCAGCAGGCACGGGGAAGTAAACATGGCAAAGAAAAACAAGCCGAAATTTGATTTCGCAAAACTGCTAGAGGATTTGCAACGGCAATTCCAGAATTTGGATCCAAAAGATCCATCTCTGTGGCCGGTGTTGCCTCGTGCGTTACTTTGTGTACTCATCGTTGCAGGCGTAGCTACATTTCTCTGGTTTTTTAAGTTGACTGACTATGAGCAGGAGTTAACTGCCGAGAGAAGCACTGAGCAGACGTTGCGAGAAGACTATCAGAAAAAACTCGTGAAAGCCGTTAGTCTAGACGCGCTCAAAAAGCAAAGAGAGCAGATTCAGCAATACGTGATCCAGTTGGAAAAACAGCTGCCAAGCAAAGCGGAAATGTCTGCGCTACTTTCAGATATTAACCAGGCAGGCCTTGGCCGAAGTTTGCAGTTCGAATTGTTTCGTCCTGGGCAGATTGTGGTTAAAGATTATTATGCTGAATTGCCTATTTCTATTCGAGTAGCGGGCAAGTACCACGACATGGGGGCCTTTGCATCTGATGTGGCGAATCTTTCGCGCATTGTTACCTTGAATAATCTGTCAATTACTCCTGCTTCAAAGGACTTAAATGGTAATTTGACCCTTGAGGCCACGGCGCGAACATTCCGCTATCTTGATCCGGAGGAGATACAAGCGCAGAAGGCCGCAGCTAAGGGGGCCAAAAAGTGAGATACCACAATGTACTAATTGCCGCGTTAGCCGCCGTTTTCATACTGACGGGGTGTGGGCCTAGCGGAGAGGATGAGCTTCGCCAATGGATGGCAGATCTGCGTGCGACAACGAAACCACGTGTCACGCCGTTGAAGGAACCCAAGCAGTTTTTTCCTCAAGACTACATTGCGGATAGTGGCGTTGATCCCTTCAATTCAATGAAATTGACGCTGGCATTAAGGCGGGACTCTGCAGAGTCCGCGGCCAATGCCTCGCTAATCGCACCAGAAATGGCGAGAAGAAAAGAGCCCCTAGAAGCTTACCCTTTGGATGCGGTTCGGATGGTAGGAAGTATGAATAAAACAGGCACGCCTACCGCGTTGGTGAGTGTCGATAAATTGTTGTATCAAGTTCGGTTGGGTAATTATTTAGGGCAAAACTACGGAAAAATAGTAGGAATTACCGAGACCAATATGCGCTTGCGGGAAATTGTCCAAGATTCTTCGGGCGATTGGGTGGAGCGGATGACAACACTAGATCTGCAAGAGGGGAGTGAGGTGAAAAAATGATTCAAGAAAAAGTACGTCTTCGTGCATATTTACGGATGATGGGTGTAATAGTTACCGCAGCGCTGAGCGTGTCCGTAGCTCAGGCACGGGGGTCTATTGAATCTATCTCTGGCCTTTTGCAGGGTGGTGCCGAAGTTCTACGCATTGAGTTTTCCGAACCACAAGAACTCCCTACCGGGTTTTCAATCCAGAGCCCAGCACGTATTGCTCTTGACTTTCCTGGGGTGACCAATGGCACAGGCCGCACGCTGATAGATATTAATCAAGGGAACGTGAAGTCTGCCAACATTGTGCAGGCGGGAGAGCGGGCGCGCGTAGTCTTAAACCTCAAGCACCCCACGTCATATAGAGCCGAATCACAAGGTAACGCTGTGATGATATTGCTGGAGGCGGCAACTTCATCTGCGAAAATGCCGACGTCTCAGGCCGGCTCCTTTGCTGAGAGTCAGAACGTTGATGTGCTACCTCTTAAGGACTTGGATTTTCGACGTAGCACGGACGGTGCGGGGCGCATTGTTGTAGGACTTCCCAACAATCAGGTAGGCGTCGATTTACAACAGCAGGGGAAGGGATTAATCGTTGATTTCCTGCGCTCATCCTTGCCCGAGGGATTGCGGCGTAAGTTGGATGTGTCGGATTTTGGTACGCCGGTTCAGACTATCACTGCGACCCAACAGGGGGAACGCGTGCGCCTGATGATCGATCCTGTGGGGGAATGGGAATATAGCGCTTATCAAAGCGATAATCAATTTGTTGTTGAAGTTCGGCCGAAAAAGGTTGATTTAACTAAATTGACCCAGGGACCTACATACTCGGGCGAAAAATTGTCGCTGAATTTCCAAAATATTGAGGTTCGCTCATTATTGCAAGTGATTGCCGATTTTACGAATTTTAATATTGTCACGTCGGATACGGTTACAGGAGCACTGACATTACGACTAAAAGATGTCCCTTGGGATCAGGCTTTGCAGATTATCATGGACGCCAAAGGGCTGGGGATGCGCAAGTCTGGAACGGTGCTGTGGATCGCTCCGAAGGATGAAATCGATGAGCGTACGAAAAAGGACTATGAGGCCGCATTGGCTATCCAAAAGCTAGAGCCTTTGCGTACGCAAGCGTACCAGTTGAATTATGCGAAAGCTGCCGACATGGTAGTTCAGTTGACGACAAACACTTCATCCGGCGGGGGGGGGGGATNACTGTTGCTCACTCTTGACGTGCCCGTGCGGCAAGTGATGATTGAAGCACGCATTGTCGAAGCCCGGGATTCCTTTGGGCGTTCCCTTGGCGTACGCTTGGGCGGCGGGGATTTGCGTGCCAACAGAGGTGGAGACGGAGGTTATGCCTTGGGCGGTGGCAATCGCCTTGCACTAGGCACCAACTACAGTAATGCTACTAACTCAGCTGGTTTTGGGGGCAACGTGGATGTTGGCGGCAGTTTCGTTAACCTGCCGGCTTCCCTCTCGAACGTGCGAGATATGGGCTCGTTCGCTTTGTCTATCTTTAACTCGGCGGCTAATCGATTCCTGACGCTAGAGTTGTCTGCCATGGAAGCGGATGGGCAGGGTAAGATCGTTTCGAGTCCTCGTTTAATTACTGCCGACCAGACGAAGGCATTGATTGAGCAGGGTACAGAATATCCCTATTCAGTAACCGCACCAAATGGTGCTACCACGATTGCGTTTAAGAAAGCGGTTCTGAAACTCGAAGTCACCCCTCAGATTACCCCTGAGGGAAATATTATCCTCGATCTGGATGTGAACAAGGATAGCCGGGGGGAAAGCACCGATCAGGGTGTGGCGATAGATACTAAACATATTCGTACGCAAGTGCTTGTCGAGAACGGTGGAACGGTGGTGATTGGGGGTATATTTGAAATGGAAGAGACCAATCAAGAAAATAAGATTCCTTTGCTGGGAGATGTTCCAGTAGTGGGTAATTTATTTAAAAATCGCACTAAAGAATCTACCAAGCGTGAGATGTTGGTTTTTATTACTCCTAAAGTAATTACTGATCGTGGTCCAGTGCGTTAAGTTTGTAATGGGTGAATTATGAAAAATTTTAAATTCAATGTTATTTCTGCAATGGCAGCTGCCGTGCTTGTGGGGTGCGGTGGGGGAGGCGGCAGTGGCGGCGAGTCCCATTTCCCTTACAGCATCACGCTGCGTGCCGAAAAGACGCAATTGCCTCTGAACGTCAGCAACTACCCGGTGGGTCAAGGTGTTTACGCTCCTTTCTCCACTACCTTGTACGTGCAGGCCAAGGAAGGCGATCGCGCAATTCCTGGTGGGGAAAATGTCTTCAGCTGCAATATGGCTGGCGGTCTCGATTCGGGCCGCTTGTACTATCTCGATGGGGACCCGGCACACGAAGAGGAAGTGGATGATGGAAATGGCGGCAAGGTGAAGGTACCGTTGGCCTACCGCAGCATCACCCTCGGCTCGAACTCCGGCGGCAATTCGTTCCACTTCCATGCGAAGAATCAGGCTGGCACCGCACGTATTACTTGCAGCGTGACAGACCCGCGCGATCAGAAGGTGCATTCCGCCAGCGTTGATATCGTCGTCGGGGGGGTGACAGGTAAGCCTGCGAGTGTGAGCATGGTTGTTCCCTCGGAACGAAGCTACATGGGTACGAAGGGCAATGCAGACATTCGCAACCTCCCCAGTACTGTCATCATGCAGGCGTTTGTGCAAGACGACGCCATTCAGCCGGTATCCAGCAATTCCGGAGCCAATGTGCAGGTGCGTATCCTGCCGGGAACGGATGCGGCTTCTGGTGCGCGCTTGGTTGCGGGGAGCCTGAGCGGCAGCGTGCTGCAGTTGCCTTCGATCGGCGGAGTTGCACAGTTCTCGTTGCTCAGTGGTACTGATACGGGGCCTATCTTCCTGGAGTTCACTGCAGACCGGTATGACAACAACGTTGGCAACGGCATCCAGGATCCGATCTCTATCATCGATGTGATGTCGGTACTTGAAGCAATCACAGATCCGCTGAAAGTCGCTGACGAAGACCTGGGTGACGTTACCAACACCATCTCCTACAGCCATTTGCTGACGGCCACGGGTGGTTTGCCGCCACTTAGTTGGTCTGCTACGGGCCTGCCCAAGGGGCTGACTGTTGACGCGAAGACAGGCCTTCTCAGTGGCACGCCGGATGACGTTGAGGGTCCTTACCGGGCTACGGTGACGGTGAGGGACAAGAATAAGCTGGTGGACTCGGCCACCATTACGCTGAATCTGGTGGGGGCTGTGAGGCCGGAAGACTTTGCAATCGGTAACTGCAACCTGAACCAGGTGTGCGCGTTGGGTACGGCGGTAGCAGGTCAGAACTTCGCCTTTGCCTTCACGTCGTCGGTTTCCGGCGTGACTTGGAGCTTCGCAGGTCTGCCCAGCTGGCTGACCGGCGGGACTACAGGTACGTTGGGATTCGTTTCGGGCACGCCTGCTCGCTGCAACCTGACGGCTACCCCGCCTAATCGCGGCGATGAAGGCACGCCCACGTTCTTCGTGACAGCAACCAAGGGCTCGACATCGGTGACGCGCCAAGTCTCGGTGACGGTGTCCTGCTCCTAATGAGCGGCGCCCTGGCCCGGAGCTTCCTGTAGGTCCCGGGCTCGCTGAGGGCGCTCTCCGTTGGAATCCATCCCCAGCTTGTCTGGGGATTTTTTTTTGTCCGTAGGAAAATCGGTGTGATGAAGCAGCCCTCCTCACTCACGACAAGCGTCCGCATCGAACTGGACGACCGCAGTTACGACATCGACATTGGTACGGCCTTGCTTGGGAATTTGGCCCACCACCAGGCCTTGCCCCCGGGCACGGCGGCCCTGATCGTGACGAATGAGACGGTGCAGCCTCTCTATGGTGGCGTTCTGGCAGCTGCGCTCGCGCCTCGCTACCCGGCGGTTCACACGGTGGTGCTGCCCGACGGCGAGGAATACAAGACCTGGGAAACGCTGCAGCGCATTTTTGATGTGTTGCTGGGCCAGGGGTGTGACCGCAAGGTGGTGCTGTTTGCGCTTGGGGGAGGCGTGATTGGCGACATGACGGGGTTTGCCGCCGCATGCTACATGCGCGGAGTGCCGTTTGTGCAAGTGCCCACTACGCTCTTGGCGCAGGTGGATTCGAGCGTGGGTGGCAAGACTGCCATCAACCACCCGCTTGGCAAGAACATGGTGGGTGCGTTCTACCAGCCGAGGCTGGTGGTGTGCGATCTGGAGACGCTCGATTCGCTGCCGGCCCGGGAGCTGGCGGCGGGCCTGGCCGAGGTGATCAAGTACGGGCCGATCGCAGACATGGAGTTGTTTGCCTGGCTCGAGGCCCACATGGACGCGCTCGTCGCGCGGGAGCGCGGCGCGCTGGCCCACGTGGTCAAGCGCAGCTGCGAGATCAAGGCGGCGGTGGTAGGCGCGGATGAACGCGAAGCCGGGCTGCGTGCCATTTTGAATTTCGGCCATACCTTTGGCCATGCCATCGAGGCGGGCATGGGCTACGGCGTGTGGCTGCATGGCGAAGGGGTTGCCGCAGGCATGGTGATGGCCGCGCATCTATCGCAGCGGCTGGGTTTGGTGGACGGCTCCTTCGTTGAACGCCTCACGCGCCTGATCGAGCGGGCCGGTCTGCCCACACGGGGGCCGGTGCTCGACGCGCAGGACAATGCGGGGCGCTATCTGGAACTCATGCGCGTGGACAAGAAGGCAGAAGGCGGTGAGATCCGCTTCGTGCTGATCGACGGACCCGGCAAAGCCATCATGCGCGCCGCGCCGGATGCGCTGGTGCGCGAAGTCATCGACCAGTGCTGTGCGTCCTAATGTTTGCTATAAAAATAGTAGCTTATTGCGCTTGTCTGATGGGCGTTATGGGGCAGTTTGGTGCTTGAGGCGCATTTGGCGTCGTATGCTTGTCATTCGGCGTGCACCCAGGGCAGGCGCCATCCCGAGGCGCCGGCGCCTACGCGTACGGAATACCAGCGGGACCGCGACCGTATCGTGCATTCCACCGCGTTCCGGCGGCTGGTCTACAAGACCCAGGTATTCCTCAACCATGAGGGCGATCTGTTCCGTACGCGGCTCACGCATTCGCTGGAGGTTGCGCAGTTGGGGCGCTCCATCGCGCGGTCGCTGAGGCTGAACGAGGACCTCGTCGAGGCCATTTGCCTGGCGCATGACCTGGGACATACGCCCTTCGGCCATGCAGGGCAGGATGCGCTCAACGAGTGCATGGCGGACCATGGAGGCTTCGAGCACAACCTGCAGAGCCTGCGTGCGTATTCCACGCGATGGCGGACACGATTCCATGCTGATGGCGG
>NZ_JSYI01000101.1:0-65818 GCF_001023515.1 Diaphorobacter sp. J5-51
CGCGATGGGAATGGAATCACTGTCCGCCATCAGTGGAATGCGCAGCACGGGCAACCCTTGTCCGCGTGGGGCGGTGTCAACCGCCCGTGCAGCCTAAACCAGCCGTCATCCGTCTTGCCGACAAACTCGAAGCCTCGCTGCTTGAAGGCCTCGATCACGTCTGCGACCGCTGCGGCGCTGCTCATCCAGCCTTTGTTCGCCCGACAAGTTCGCTCGGGCCGGCGGTGGCGGGAGCTGCGGCAATGGTGGCGGCAACGGATACCACCTTGACCCGATCCGGCTCGTTCGGAAAGCGCGGGCCGAATTCGCCCTGCATCCAAATGCAGGCCTGTGAAGGGCTGCCGGCGTCGGTGGCTCCGCGCAGCACCTTCTCAAACTCTTCGAATGCCTTTGCCGCTTCTTCGACACCCGCTTTGCCAAGTCGCTCTGTGAGCGACTCAGACTCATCCACGGGGTTGTTCACACCCGCCCGCAACCTGGCCGGCAGTGCCGCGACGACATCCAGCAAAGCGAGGTCGTCGCGCCTATCGCGTTTCTCAAAGAGCGGGGCCGCGGCGGCCATCAACAGGATCGAGGCAGGTCCTCCGCTGGACCACTTCCAATCGCGGAACGCCTTCAAGTAACGAACCACGCGGCGGAACTGCTCCCCCTTGGCTTCCACTTCGCCCAGGAACCATTCCTTCACGGGCCTCGGGTCAGAGGACATCCAGTTGCATTCACGATGGGCCAGGAGAACCTTGTCAGCCGGCAGCGCGGTCCAGGCATCGCGCTCTGCCATGTTCACCGCTTCCGTCAGCGAGTCGTAGCCATATCGCTCCATCGAAGCCTTTGCGAGCGTGACAAATTCCTCGTCGGGAATGGCGTACAGAGGAATATCAATGTGAGCATACGCAGCAATGACGATGCGGATGCAGGTCGGCTTGTCGGTGACAAGCTTCCACCGCCTTTCCTCGACCAGCGGCTTCAATGCTTCTTCCGCAGCGGCAAAGAACACCGTCGCCGCAGTGCTGGGACGCTTCGTCTGCGAGACGAAACTCATTGGCAGATAGCAGCCATCATCGACATCCGCCTGCTGAGGGTGTTGTGCCGGGGCGTTCAGCGTCTTGTATGCCCACGACCCTTGCGTGAAGAAGCGCGGCTGCGGCACGTCTTCCGTGTATCCGTTTGCCCTAAGCACGCGGGGGATGCCTGTGCGCAGGCAGTCCCTGACGTCAGTGCGTGCGCTGGCGATCCAGGCTCGCTGCCCAGGCGTCAGATCCAGCTCGTCGTGCATGCAGGATTCGTCATCAAGGGTGGTGAAGAAGAGTGGGCTCAAGTTCAGCATGCGGCCTCCGGAACATTCTTGTTGGGGCCGTGATAGAAGATGGGAGCGCCGGCCTGGTGCGCTCGAAATGGTTGGAAAAGAGGATCGCCGAGCGCACGCTGCGCCGCGTGGTTGCCGCGATCCTTGAGCGTATTCGTGGCGCCAATGGAAACCCGATCCAGCGCCTTCACGTCCTTGCTTTGATCCGGCGTCGCCTTGTCGTCGATCTGGAAGTAGTTGTTGCCCAACGCCTGCCGCAGCATGTAGTCCACCGACGACTCCTGGGCGGAGATCACGAGATCGAAGAGTCCCCCGCGCCACTTGCCGAATCCGCGGTCGAGGCTGGCGCCGCCACGAACGGTCGCACCGATGGTCATCGTGCCGATGGCGAGGACCCGAACCAGCGCATCCTGCTTCGGCGCCAGGAACGTCTTGACTTCGTGCAACCCGAACAGGCCCGGGGCGTTGCCCACCAGCCCCCCATCCGCGAAAACACCGCGGTCGTTGCGCGCCAGAGGAAAGTAGACGGGCGCGGCGGCTGTCGCCAACGCCACATCAACGACCTTCATGCGGTGATCCAGCTCAAAGGACGGATGGTGCGGTGTCTTGAAGAACTGCCCGCGTCCCGTCGAGTAGTTGACTGCCGGCACAAGAACACGATGCTTCAGGTCGCCTATCGTGGTCCCTTGGAAGCGCTCGGTCAGTACCTCTTTCAATCCCGCTGAGTCATGCTTTGCAGTCAGCCAGAATCCCAGAAGCCGCCGCGGCAGGCTGCGGCAGCCAAAGATGCGGCTGCCCTGTTCTTCAAACAGTGCCTTGAGTTCGTAGGCCGGAATTTCCGCAGCCAGCCCCAAAGCCAGCATCCCTCCTGCCGATGTGCCGCAAATCAGATCAAAGTGCGAAGCGATCGGACGGCCCAGCACGGTTTCGAGTTCGGCGAGAACCGTGGCGGTGTACAGGCCGCGATAACCGCCCCCTGACAGGGCGAGCACATGGTAGGTAGGGATGCCCGTCATGGCACTTCAGCCCTTCGGCGGGAAGGAGTCGTTGCCGTGGCTGTCCTTTTCACGGATACGGCCATCCGGACGATGGATGACGAGTTCGGACTGCTGGTTGCGTGCGATACCCCTCGCTGCGTCAATGGCCTGTTGCTGCGTGTCGTGCACGGAGGTCGCCCGCTGATTGCCGGCTCCCTTCACGGCCCAACCGTCCTGATGAGGAACAACATGCTGATTCTTGCCTGCCATGATGACTCTCCTACAGTGGAACTATCGAAGTCCCAGCCGCTCGGCTAGGTTGTCAACGGCCGCCCGCTGTAGCACAATTCGTTGCTCACGCAGACAACAGGAAGGCCGAGCCAATCCAACCTGGAGCAGGCGTAAAACCTACATCTGTTGTCTGGCTGGACAACAATGTATCAGAGCGCGTGCGCCGGTGCAACTGGGCGTGCGGTGTGCGCCTTTGAACATCAACCGGATGTGGAGGGGCAACAGAGGGCTTGGCCCTTCTTCCCGCAACCGCAAGGATCAGAACTCATGCCGCAAACAGGCCTAGGCGTCGCCCTCAAGACGCTACGCGAACGCAGAACCCTTTCACTGCGTGAGATCGGCCAGCTATCGTCAGTTGATCATGCTTATGTCCACCGTCTCGAAACAGGCGAGAAGACAAACCCATCCCAAGACTTGGTTGAGAAGCTATTGAAGGTTCTCAAGCCGGGGGAAAGAGATTCCGCACTCGTGATGTGGCTGGTTGACCACGCAGATGCTGATCCAAGCCTTGTTGAATTCGTGCTACAAGATCCCTCGATCAGCATCGATGTTTTTTCGGCCGCGGCTGGAGTCAGGCATCGGGGAAATGCAAGGCCTGATCCCGCGACGCTCATCGCCCGAATCAAGAAGGCCTTCGACGACGACGACGAGGACGACTGAACATGGACGAGGCGGATGTCAGGCAGAGAGCGCGCGCGTTTGTCGCGAGAGTCGATGTTTCGAACATCCGAGAAGACCTGTCCCCGTATGTGACCGCGGCTAACGCCAAGGTCAAGAAGGATGAACTTGGCGATGGGGAGTCCGGCTATACCGTTACCAAGCCGAACGGGAAGCACATCATCACGGTGAATTCGCTGGAAACAGAAGAGCGCCAGCGCTTCACTGTCTGCCACGAAATAGCTCATATCGTGCTCGGCTTGGAATCAAGTCACGACGAGGTGCCGTCATGGTCCTATGCAAAGCGACATCCGAACGAGATCGCCTGCGACACGTTTGCCGCTGAACTGCTGATGCCCTATCAGCAATGGCTCTCCGCTGTTCCCAAGGAAGAGCCCTCCCTGGATCTCATCCAACACATGGCCGACTTGTTCGGCACATCATTCCCAGCAGCGGCGTCAAGGTTTGCCAGTCTTAGTGACATGCCGTGCGCATTCGTCACCATGGAGCGCGGTGCGGTGCGGTATGCCGCACGCTCAACGGCCTTGCGGCAAGCTGGGGCCTGGATACCTCCCAGGTCGGTCATTCCAGCAGGCTCCGTGGCTCACCGAATCCGCTCTTCAGGGAATAGCTCCACTGATACGGGGGAAGTTTCACAGGACGTCTGGTTCGACAACTGGGAAAAGGGCCTTGACCTCTGGGAACTTTCAAGACATTACCAGCGCACCGATACCACCATCTCCTTGCTATGGTTCGACAGCGACGATTTGCCGGAAGTTGAGGTGAACCGCTTCGGCGCACGTGTCGAAGACGATGGAGGCTTGGCTGAACTGACGGGAGAACTGCCATGGCCGGGGCGAAGCAGGCGCCGCTGAAAAGCGATCACGGCCACGACCGCAAGGAGGTTACTCCTATACGCCATTCGCGCGTTCTTACAGGTACTTCTTGAATGTCGCCGCCGCAATGCACACCGCCACGCCGAGCAGTGCGGCGCTGGGCAGCAGGATCAGCAGCGGGTTCACGCTGACCGGCAGTGCCAGGTAAGTCACCCACGGCAGTACGGCCAGCGGGATCAGGCTGGCCCTGGCGCGGTGATAGATGAACCCCGATTCGCGTCCCGCGCCGAAGCGGCGGATGTCCCGGCGCACCAGGCCGTCCACCAGCCCGACGAAGGCGGCCATCAGGAACAGCGGCAGGGTCAGGCACAGCACCAGCAGCCGCACGAGGAAGACCAGCGTCGTGTAGGCCGCCGCGATCAGGTAGCTCTCCACGTTCACGTAGACCAAGCCGATGTAGTAGCGGAAATCCTTGGTCGGGCGATGGCTGCCGGCGCTGGCCTGCGTCGAGGCGTCGCGTATCCAGTCCAGCAGGCCGCTCTTCACGAACAGCCAGTCGTAGCCCTGCTCGACCATCCGGTGCGCGGTGCGCCCCGGCTCCTGAACCAGCGCGCTGCGCGTGAAATGCGTGGAGAGCTGGTCCAGCTCGTAGTGCAGCATGCCCTGTGCGTGGCGCCAGCCCTGCTCGGGCCAGAAGAAGTGCATGCCGACGCACTCGATCAGGATGCACAGCAGCAGCGCGCCGCACAGCACGCCGAAGAAGCGGAACGGCAGCGTGACCAGGCCGGCGATCAGCCCCTGCTGTCGTTGCTGCTGGCGCTGGGCCGCGACGGCCGGATCGCTCATGCTTCGGCCTCTTCGGCGGCGGCCATCTGCTTGAAGTCGTCCAGCAGGTCGTCGGGCAGCGCCTTGTCCTGCAGGCCGGGGATGCCTTGGTTCTCCCACCAGTCTCCTGCCTCGACGTAGTGCTGTCGCATGTAGCCGGCCAGCTCCTGCAGATCCTTCGGCATGGCTTCGTCGGGATCGGGCGCCGGCAGCGGCATGCGGACTTTCCAGAGGTTGCCGCCCTCGGTCAGCGCGAAGCACTGCCCCTTGGGCAGCGCCACCACATGCGCCGGCTCGATCAACGGCACACTGTTGCTGCTGATGCGGTCCTGGGTGTTGGACGTGAAGGCGGTATTGCCGTGCGGGTCGGAGCTGTCGGTGGCGCCGCTCATCAGTGCCGTGGCATACACCTCGACCTTGGGCAGTTGTCGCGTCAGCAGTTCGGCGGTGGCGGTTTCGCGCACGCGCAGCATGAACAGGTTGTTGAAGTTGCCGACCACCTGGCCGGCCTTGGCACGGTTGCCGATGCGCGCCTCGATGTCGCTCAAGGTCTGCGTGTAGGCCGTCACCTGCACGCCGGCACCACCGCCCTTGTTGACCATCGGGATGAACTCGTCGCCCATGAGTTCATTGAATTCGTCGGCGTGGACGTTGATCGGAATCTTGGCGCCCACCGCGGCGCCGGGCAGCCCGTCGTCGATGCCGAACTTGTAGATGTGGCCGGCGACCGAGACCAGATCGCTGAACATCGAGTTGCCCACCGCCGCCGCGACTTCGGCGTCGGACAGCGCATCCAGCCCCACGTAGACGACCGCACGTTTGCGGATGACCTGCATCCAGTCGAAGATCGGCCGCGGGTCGGACAGGTCGGAATAGTTCGGTGCGAGCAGTTGCGCGATCTTGCCGGTGGTGAGCTTCTCCAGCAGCGGCAGCAGCGACGCGACGATCTTGTCGAAGTACGTCCGGTCGTAGCGCACGGCGCTGCGCAGGCCGTCGAGCACCGGGTCATAGATGCGCACCTGGGACAGGTACTGTTCGAGGGCCACCACGCGCTTTTCGCGCCCGATCATGTTGCGCGGGATGTTCTTCTCGTTCAGCTTCGCTTCGAGCTGGACGATGACCTCCCAGGCCTTCGGCTCGTTCTTGGCGAAGTAGTGCTGGGCGTACTCGATGAACAGCGCGTCGATGTTGATGACGTGGCGCTGGATCAGCAGGTAGTCCGGCCGCTGCCCCAGCTCGACCAGGGCGCGCGCGATGATGTTGACGAAGCGCCAGGCGAATTCGCGGAACGCGGCGCTGTTGCCTTCCCCCGAGAGCTGTCCGGCGATGCGCGTGGCCACCTCGGAGATCCGCCCGAACCGGCCGACGGCGTTGTAGCGCGCCGAGATGTCCGGCCAGCCCAGATGGAACACGTAGAACTCGCCTTCGCGCCCGGCGCGCTTGGCCTCGACGTACATGCGCTTCAACAGGTCCGCATCGCCCTTGGGGTCGAAGACGATCACCACCTCGTGCTCGCCGCGGACCTTGCGGCGGATGTCCTGGGTGATGAACAGCTCGGCCAGCCGCGTCTTGCCCACGCGCGTGGTGCCCAGCACCAGGGTGTGGCCGACGCGCTCGCCCAGCGGCAGGGTGACGTCGGCCTCGTGCGGCTCGATGCCATGCAGGCGCGGCAGTCCGCCGACCGGCGGCAGCGGCCGTGCCGGGTTGAGCGGGCCGTCCCAGGCCAGCGCGCGCGCCAGCGTCGAGACGGGAAACGGCGCGAACTCAAGCCGCTCCTCCAGCCGCCGGGCGGCCCGGTAGACCGCCGTCGGCTCGACGTAGCGGCGGAACTCCGGCCGGTAGGTCTGCATCAGCCGGTGCGTGTGCCGCTGCTCCCAGCGAAAGCCGCGGCCGACGAACAAGCGTTGCTGACTCACCGGCACGTCGCGGCTGGTCATCACGTAGCGCGGCAGGCGGCGGATGTTGCGGCGATAGCGCAGGATCGCCCAGGCATCGCGCAGGCGAATCGCGCCGAAGGTCAGGAAGGCCAGCGCCGAGCCCAGGCCGAGCAGCGGGTTCAGCGCGAGCGACCACGGTGCCACCAGGCACAGAATCGCGGCGCCGGTGCAGACCGCCACGGTGTAAAGCTCCACCGCTGGCCGCAGCAGCACCTCGACCGCATGCGGTTGGGCCATTGGCGCACCTACTGCTCGACGCCGGTGGACGTGATGAGCACCGGGTAGTGGCGCAGGCCCAGGCGCTGGGCCAGGTCGTCGCCGGAAGCCGGCGAGAGGGTCAGGCCGGGAGCCAGCCTGCGCAGCGCCGTCAGCGCGGCCATCGACTCCACGTTGACCACCAGGCCCACGGCCCCCAGCTCGCGCAGCGCGGCCTGCCGCTGCCGCAGCCAGGCGCGCGAACGCTCGTCGTCGCCGATCAGGAACAGCGCGGTCAGGCCCGGCGCCCGGATGACGCGGCGCTGCACCTCGCCCGGCGACAGTTGCGTCGAGCGCACCGGCAGCATGGCGGCTTCGGCGTCGGCCGCGTTGCCCACGCGAGGGGCCGGCATCGGGGCCGGCGGTGCGACCTGATCCGGCTGGGGATTCAGCGGCCGGTAGTAGGGCAGCGCGGAGTCGCCGCCGCGGTCTTCGACGACGATCAGGGGCGCGGAGGCGGTCTGGGCGAAGACGGTGGTCGTGGACAGCAGCCCGATGGCGGCGATGAAAACGATGTGGTTCATGGCGTGGTGGCCTGAAGGGTTGGAACGGGAACGCCGGGGTCGAGCACGCGGGTCAGGTGCCGATGCACACTGCGCCGGTAGCGTGCCGCGGGCGCCCCGCCGGCGGGCCGGTGGTAGCGGCCGATGGCAAGCAGCCACTCCTCGCCCGGCGTGTGCTGTTCGCGCAGGATTTCCGCAGCGATGGCGAGGTTGCGGTACGGGTCCAGCAGCTCGCAGGGCTGCGTGTAGCGATGCGTGTGGTAGCCGAGATTGACTTGGCCGAGGCCGGCGTCGATGCGATTGGCCGGCGTGCTGGCGAGTGCCCGGCGTAGCCCCGCGCAGGCCTCCGCGCGGGTGGCATAGCGCTGTGGCGAGCCGGCGACGTTGAGCGTCCACGGCCAGGGGATCAGGCGCCCGCGCAGCATGGCGCCGCTCTCCTGCAAGGCCACCGCGTACAGCACCGCCGCCGGCACGTCTGCACGATGCGCCGCCAGTTGATAGGCCGGCGGCGGCACTTCCCGCGCGAGGGCGGCCAACGTCCAGCCGCCGGTGGCGAGCAGCAGCGCGGCGCTGGCGCAGCGGATGGTGACGCGGGATGGCCGACGCTCCCGGCCCGGAGTACCTATTGCCGCTGCCATTGGCCGTTCACCTCGCGCACCACGGCCGGCAGATCGCCGGGCAGGCCGAGCGACAGCCAGCGCCCCGCATCGTGGTTGAGCGTGATGGTGCGGGCGCGCACCCTGGCCGGGTCGATGCCCGCCTGGGTGGCCCACTGCCGGATGCGCGCGTCGTCCTGACGGCTGCCGACCATGTAGAGGTCGAAGGCCGTGCCGGCCGCCTGCAACTGCTGCACGCGCTGCGCGCACGGTGCGCAGTCGGCCTTGACGAAGACGGCCAGGCGCCCGGAGCCGGTGTTGCCGGCACCCTGCGCCTTGGCACCGGGAAGGCTCACGCGCGGCTGGCCGGGAAACAGGCGCTGCCACGCCGCGTCGTAGGCCCGCTGGTAGGCCAGCGTCTTGCCGACGCGCCGGGCCTCGGCCTGCACCTGCAACTCCGCGTAGCGCCTGCGCTCCTCCTCGCTGCGGGCCTCGATGCCGAGCGCCGTGAGCGGATCGAGCTGGGGCGAATAGACCCCGAGCGGCCCCTGCATCAGTTGCCGGTAACGTGCCCACTCCTCGGGCTGAAGCCCCCACTCCCGCGCCTGCCTCTCGTCGAGCGCGGCATCGGCGTCCGGCTGCACCTGGGCGGGCACCATGCGCGAGTTCGTCACCGGGGCTGGCTGGGCGGATGCGCCGAAAGCGGCGAACAGGACGATGGCAGCGAGCAACGGCCACAGGTTCATGGCGACCTCCTACGGTACCGCAACGCGCTGCGTCTGGCCGTTCACCCGGAACACGCCCGCCTGCGCCTCGATGGACTGCAGTTGCCAGCCGCCCTCGGCATCGCCCTCGCGCAGCAGCCGGGTGCCCGCGAGCGAGGCCGCGGCGGTGGAGGTGATCGACAGAAAGCGCTCGCCTCCCCGCAGCTCCACGCCGAGCACCCGGAACGGCGGCTCCGGCACCTTGGGCTTCGTCGCAACCGGAGTGCGCGGGCGAGCGGCGGATGCCACCTGCCGGGTCTTCTCCAGGCGGGTTTCGATTCCGTTCACGCGCGCCTGCAGCGTCTGCAGGTCGATGGCCGAGGCCCTCGCCTCCTCCGCCTCTTCGAGGCGCGTCATCCGTTCGTTCAGCGCCTGCCGCGCGTTGGCGAATTCGGCCTGGCTGATCGGCGCCGGCCGGCGCTTGTCCGCATCGGCCTGTTGTTCGAGATCGGCCACGCGCAGGCCCAGCGCCTTGACCTGCGCATCCTGTGCGCTGCTCTGGGTCTGTTCGGCGAGCCGCGACAGGCCGACGTTGTTGATGAGTGCCACGGCACTGATGAGCAGCAGCCAGAAGGCCGCGGCGATCTTGAGCCAGCGCGTGCGGGAATCGCGCTCGGATGGCGCTTGGGGAAAGGTCATGGCTGCATCTCCTCGCGCCGGTCGGCCTCCGGCACGGGCGTGGCGGTGCCGGGCGGGTTGGCGGAAAGGAAGGCGGGAGCACCGTGTCGGCTGAAGCAGACCTGGCGGGTCAAGTCATCGACCGACAGCTCCCAGGCGGGGCCGGCAAGGGTCAGCAAGGCATCGCGCAGCATCAGCGGGCCCAGGCGCAGGTGCGCGGCAGGCAGCGGCAGCGCGTAGAGGGTGGCGGCTTCGGCCGCATCGCAGAGCCGGTAGCCGGAGCGCAGGAGCACATGGCGCATGGCGTCGCCCACGCTGGCATCGAGCATGGGCGGAATCGAGACCTCCACCGCCTGCTGCAAGAGATCACGCTGCGCAGGTTCCGGCACCAGCTCGACCAGGGTGTAGCGGCCGTAGCGGGCCACCGGAACGAAACCCGGCTCCGGCGCGACGGCGGTTGGCGATGCGGCCGGAACCGCTGGCGCAGACGGCGCAGACGGCGCGGCGGTCGTGGCGCACCCGGCGGCCAACAGACTGCCGGCCAGCAAGCCAGCGGCGAGGGCCAGGCGGTGAACAGCGCGGATGGATGGTTGCATGGAGGGCGCTTCCCTGGAACACGGAGCGCTCACCATCGCCGCCGCTTGGCCTGCGGGCAGCAAACAAAACGCACTGACGCCCGCCCGAATACATGGCGGGCGGCGCCATGGACTGTCATACGCCCAAGAAAAACGGCCCCGAAGGGCCGTGGAAAGAAGCCGGCGACCCCGAGGGGCCGCCGGCATGAGCACATGGATCAGACCGTGACAAGCTGCCGTGCCAGTGCCACCTCCACCGAGTCGCCGTCCTGGTTCAGGACATCGAGTCCGGACTCGGGCACGTCGCCCGACGTGCTCTGCGACACCATGATCTTCCGGGCCATCAACCCCAGGCAGGTCATCTGCGAGGAGTTGGCGTAGCCGAGGTAGATCACGCGCACCGGCTGCTTCTGGCCGATGCGCCAGGAGCGCCGGGCGGCCTGCTGCAACGAATACACGTTGTAGCCGGACTGGAGGAACACGATGGTCGGGAACTCCAGCAAGTCCAGGCCGGTTTTCACCAGCTCGGGATTGGTTATGAGCACGTCGATGCCACGGTCCAACTGCTCGGCGATCCAGTCCTCGCGGCGGGAGGCATCCACGCTCGCGCGCAGTACCGCCACCTTGAAGCCTTCCTGCTCCAGCAGCACCTTCAAACGCGACGTGGTGTCGCGCGTGCCGGTGTAGACCGAATAGACCAGGGTCTTGCGACCTTCTGCCTTCTCCTGCTTGCAGATCTCGATCAGCTCGCGTTCCTTGGGCATCACTTCCAGCTCGTTGAACTGAGCCGGCACGAACGCCAAGGTGTTGCGCGTGCGTGGATGCACCACTGTTTCCGACCGGAAGCAGCAGTCCGGCCAAGCCAGCAGCACGTTGAGGACCACTCCGAGCAGCGTCGTGTCGCGCTTCGCCAGGGCCTGCTTCAGCTCCTGGGTCAGCCGACCCGCCAGATCGCGGTAGGCCGCGGCTTGCGCCGTGTCCATCGCGACTTCGCGGAACTCCTCGTCGTAGGGCGGCAGCACGTTGCCACCGATATCCTTCAACTTGAGGAAGACCGTGAACGGCAGGACGCAACGCAGCACGCCCTTCGGCCCGAAGCCCGGCGCCTTGACCGTGCGCACCGATACCTTGGTGCCCTTGGCCGTCTTGTGCGCCGTGCCGGTGCTCTCGGAGTAGATGTCCTTGAGCACGCCGTGATCGCGCATGAACGCCATCGCGGCCGAGGTCATGCTGCCGCTCTTCGTCGGCCGGTAGCCGTCTTCGATCATCCGCCCCGGCAGGGCTCGGAACAGCAGGTGGAACAGGTCGTCGCCGTAGCCGCCCATCAGTGTGCCGGTGAGCAGCAGCGTCTTGCGCGCCTTGGCCGCCAACACCCCCATGGCCTGGCCCTGTGCGGAGCCGCCGTTCTTGTACTCGTGCGCCTCGTCGGCGATGAGCAGGTCGANGGGAAGCTGCCTCTTGATGAACTCGGACGGCTGGTAGCCGCCCTCGCCGAAGCCGAACTCCATGTTGGCCATCGCGCGTTCCATCCGGTGGGCTTGCCGGTCCGAGAAGACCAGCTCGCCGTTGCCATCCATCAGGTTGATGAACTCGTGGATGTTGTCCCCGAGCATCGACGCGAGGAAGGCGTCACCGAACTTTTGCATCAGCTTCTGCGCGGTGACTTCGCCAATTGTTGGAATACGCTTCAGTGCCTTGAGCACGGTCGAGGACTGGTCGCTGGCGGACAGGCCTCTGGGACGAATCAACGACCACAGCGGTGCACGGCAGTGGCTGCACTTGCGGCGGGACTCCTCGGCTTCCAGCTCGACCGGGTTGATCGGCTCGCCGTCGAGGTCGGTGATGACATGCCCGCAATCCGGGCAGGCCACCACGTCGCCGTGAGGCGTGCGCCGCCGAACGAAGTCAGGTTTCCAGTGGAACCCCATCCGCATCCGCACGCGGCCCAGGACGAAGAACTCCTGGCCCTGCGCCGGCACGCCCAACTGCTCGCGCAGTTTCAGCAGCTTGACCAGCGTGTCCGGGCCATTGAGCACCCAGACCTTGGCGCCGGCCACCGTCTCCTGGATCTCGCGCCGCCACTTGTAGACCAGATGCGGCGGAGACAGAACTAGGGTACGGCGGTAGCCTTCGGCGTTGAGCACGGCGGCGGTGGCAATACCCACCGTCGTCTTGCCGCAGCCCATCTCGCCATTGACGATCGCGGCGCGTTCGCCGCGATCGACCAACAGCTCGGTGACGGCGTGGACCACATCGGCTTGCGCCGGGAACAGCTTGCGCTTGAGCGCGGCGAGGATCAGTTGCCGATACACCCGCACCTGGCCGGTGTAGACCGGAGGATTGGCGCGGTTGAGCGAGTCGAGCAGCTCGTCGCCGAACTCGGACACGAAGTCCTGCAGGCTGAGCGTGAGGGGTGAAGCGGCCGCTTCGAGCAGGTCGCCCTGCACAGCGGTTTCAGGAACGGTTTCGAGATCGAGGGACATGGTGATGCTCCAAAGCAATGGGGCATGCACCTCCCCCACGGGGCGGTGACATGCCCGTGGGTGGGAAGAAAGACGCGGCAAAGAAACGTGTAGGTGCCGCTGGATGCGGATCAGTACTCGCTGGGCAGCAGCAGCGTGGTGACGCTGCGATCCCATTCGGTGATGATCCAGAGCTTCAGGCCGGGGTCGACCAAATAGGATGAGAACAGACGATCCTCGCCGGACTGCAACGCGACGTCGTTCAGACGTCGATCACCTTCGTCGAGGTCGCCCCAGTCGCCATGAAGATGGCGGCGCAGGTACGGCGTGGGGTTGAGCCGGCCCTGTCGGACCAGCTCGTCGACGCCGGCGGTCATGACCACCTGCCCGGGCGAAAAGCGTGCTTGTGACGCGAGGTTGAGGACTGCGAGTGCCATGGTGGTTTCTCCTTCTGGAAGAAGGGGCCACGGCACCCCATCGGGGCGACATGACCCCGGTGGGTGGATGAAAGGGACGGCGAACCGTCAGGGAACGGCGATCAGCGGATGGTCAACACCTCGCCCCGTGTCGGGGAGCCAGGCGTCATGTCCCAGGCGCGGATGACCGGCACGAACTTGTCGGTGAGGATGCGCGTCTCGGCCACGGAGCCGTCGTCGCGTTCGGTGTATTCCGTCTGGAGCGTCTTCTCCTTGTGGGTATCACCTTTGACGACGAGCACGCGCCCGGTCCTGGACCTCACCACGCCGGAAATCGCGCCCGCGGCCAGGGCCAGGGCGAGATGCCAGTGGGACAAGGCCCGCGCCGGTGGGCGCAGCGACTGCTGCGCGGCCCCCAGGTGCGTGTCCAGCGCCGGCCAGAGCCCCTGCAGCCGACCGACCTCGTCGGCGAACTGCTCGGGTTCCATCGTCACGCGATAGAAGTGCTCCGGCTCGGCCGGGCTGGCAGGGACGGTGTACGGCAGGAACGGCCATTCGAGCGGCAGTTCCTCGGCTTCGGCGTCACCTTGTCCTATCTGCAGCAGCAGACCGCGCACGGCTTTGACCGACTCCGACGCCTGGTCGCGTTGACGAATCTTGCGTCCGAAGATCACCACCTGCTTGAACTGCGTTTCCACCGCACGGTAGATGCGCAGGTCGGCGAAGTG
The DNA here is from genome assembly GCF_001023515.1 of Diaphorobacter sp. J5-51. Lineage (NCBI taxonomy): Bacteria > Pseudomonadati > Pseudomonadota > Betaproteobacteria > Burkholderiales > Comamonadaceae > Diaphorobacter > Diaphorobacter sp. J5-51. The sequence goes on from NZ_JSYI01000101.1 coordinate 13,744, forward strand.
GCGCGTCAGCCATCCGACCAGTTCGGCGTCGAGCACGTAGGACGGCACGATGAAGATCAGCACGCCGCCGTACTGCAGCAGCGGCAGCGCCCGCTGATAGAACAGCTTTTCCAGCCGTGCACGGCCTTGGCCCTGATAGCCGATGTTGCCGTTCACGTCCTTGCTCAGGTCGCCATACGGCGGGTTCAGCCACAGCAGCCCGAAGGACTGGCGCGAGATCAGTGTGTCCATCAGGTCGCCGTGGATGCAGCGATCGACCAGTTGCCGTGCGTGGCGGGCACGCTCGGCGTCGTACTCGACGGCGAAGGCCTGGACCTGCTCGCGCCCGAGGGCGTGGGCGGCTTCGGCGATCGCCACGCCTTCGCCGGCGCAGGGATCGAGGATGGACATGGCGCCGGGAGACGGCGCCAGTGCGGACAAGGCCCGCTCCAGCGTCGGCTCGTCGGTGGGGAAGTAGCCGTTACGGATGAAATTGCGCGCCAGGCGCGGAAACATGAGTGCCATGGATTTCTCCTGGTGATGGATGAGGGAAGGCGGGCACGCACGGCGCGCATGCCCGTGGGGATGGCTCACGCCACACGCCGAAGCGGTGCGTTCGCGGCCAGTTCGTACTGCGTGGCGCCGAGGGTGCCGTTGCGGATCAGCTCGCCCAATGCCTTCGTCAGCGCCGGGACATCGAGGGCCAGCCGATGGCCTTCCAGCGGCCCGAGGGCCAAGGGAAGACCGGTCAGCATCCGCCGTGTCTGCAACAGCGCCAGCACGGTGTCGCGCCAGTGGTCGAGCAGTGGCAGCGGGCAGGTGTCCTGCACCAGCGTCCACAGCCGGTCGAGCCGGTGAGCGGAATCCCTGGGCAGAAGCGCCAGCGCGCTGGCGTTGGCCTTGTCTGGCTTCACGCAGCGACGATCGAACAGCCACACATTCGTCAGCGAACCGAACAGCGTTCGCCGATAGGCACGGGTGATGCGCTTTTCCAGGTTCTCGACGTTGCCGACGAAGACCGGGATGGATGCGCCCTGCTCGGTGATGACGTGGAACTGGTCCAGCCCCTGTTCATCCCGGCCGAGGGTCAGGCGGGCGAGGAACTCCTGAACGGCGGTGTCGCGCGCCCAGATCGAGAGAAAGACGAGATTGCCCTGCTCGTCACCGACGCAAGCGTCGGCCATGAGGTCGGGGCATTCGTCGATGCGGTACAGCGGTTTCGCGGAAGAAGGTGCAGGCATGGTGATGTCCTCTTGGAAAAGAAGGAGCAACCACAGCCCGCGGGGCCGTGCTCGCCCCGGTTGGGTGAAGGAAGATGCGTGCCGCTAGACAGCGCGTCCCGCGTGGAAGCGGTGAACCCGCTCGCGCCACTCGGAGCTTTGCACCGGCGCCATGTCGAGATAGCGCAGCGGGCACGAGTAGTAGTACGGATGCACGGACTCATCGAGGGACTTGTAGCCCCAATCGCCGCCCGAACTTTCCAGCAGATGGCAGCCGATGTAGCAGACGGACTCACCGGCCGCGAGGCCCATGACGCCCGCCTGCCTGGCGGTGACGCGAACCACGGTCCACAGAACGTCGCCGTCCAGCGTGTGGTCGATGACTTCGCAGCAAGCGCGTTCGGACGCCTGCGGAGCGAGCAGCTCGCGGATCAACTGATCGCGCGTCTGACGAACGAAGGTCCAGCCCATGAGGGTCTCCTTGAAGAAATGGCCGGAGCCCTCCCCGTCGGGGGAGAACCCCGGCGGGTGGCGGAATGCCGCGCAAGGCGGCGGATGAATCAGGCGGCTTTGAGGTGCCAGTCCTGGGACAACGGAGCGAACTCGTAGCCGAGCTTGTCGAGACGGTCGCGCTGCTGACGCAGCACACGACGATCCACGGTCGCATCGAGCTTCACGGTCTCGCCCAGGGGCCACAAGGCACCGAACAGCGCCGCGTCGTCTGCCTCGGCCGAGGCCGCAGCGGACACGGGAGCCGGTTCGCTGCCGAACGGCGTGGTATCGACCAGGGGATCACGCGGACTGCGCGACTTCGCCTTCGGCTTGGCCGGGGGCGACGCCGGCGCGGGCGCCTGCGCTTCCTCGTCGATCGGATCGACTTCCTGCGGACTCAGCCGGCGGGCTTCGTCGCGGCTCAGGGCGTCGATGTTGGACAGCGTCATCCCGCCCAGATGGGCGCGGATCTCGATGACCATGCGGCCGTTGGCGTTGTACGTGGAGGGGCGAATCTCGACGATGACGAAATCACCGTCGTACTTGCCCTCGCGGTACTGGTCGAGTTCGGCGTTCTTCACTACGAACTCGCCGATCGAGGTCGCCAGGCGGCCGACGTTGAAGTCGCCGTTCCGGCCGTGGATGGTCTTGATGGCCAGTTGGCCGGGGATGGTGATCATGAAGGTCTCCTGCTGACGAAGAGAAGACAAGGCCCCGGGGTGGGGCCTTGCGGATCAGAACGACTCGGCAACGGCCAATGCGGGGGCATCGGCAGCGTCGTCGGCAGCATCGGCGTCGGGCTTGGAAGGCTCCGGTGCCGAGGCTTGCTGCGCGGCGGGCGCGTCGGACGTCACAGGGACTTCCGGGTCGCGCTCGTCGGTCTCGGTCGGCTTGGGTTCGGCCTTGTAGACGAGCTTGCCGTCGACCTTGATCCAACTGACGAACAGCAGGCGGGCCTTGAGGCTCACACCCTGCTCGCCGGCACGCTTCCCCTTGGAGTAGGTGAAGGTGTCGGTCCACAGGTCGCCCAGGCGGAAGCCGATCATCACCTTCTTCTCGGCGTCGACCGCCTGAATGCAGCGGCGCACCAGGTGCTGCGCTTCCGATCCCGATACGCGCGTGTCGAAACGCACATACGAGACGTCATCGCTGGGACCGTTCAGGGCTGCGATGTCGCAGGCCAGGAACGCATCGCCTTTCTTGGGCTTCACTTCGCGGATGCGATTGAGATACCCGAGGCCGGTGATGTGCAGATCGAAGTAGGACTTTTCGGTGGAAGTGGTCATGGTGAATCTCCTGAGAACAATGAGGCGGAGACACACCCGACCCAAGGCGGGGAAGGTGTGGAACCCCCGCGTGGGTTGATGGAACAGCTTGGTGGCATCGCCATCGAGAACCGATGGCCGTTCGCGCATGGATGCCGGTGCGAACTGGGGTGATCAACACGGTCGGAACCGCGTCGCAGCCTTGAAGATCGTGGCTGCCTGGGCATGTCGCTGACGGACGTCAGCGGAACATGGCCGGAAGCGTGGCGCCGGGACGACGCGCATGCGAGCGGCAATCGGCACTCGCGGCTGTCCGCATTGCCGGGAAGAAAGAGGCCCCCGAAGCGGGGGCCAGGGATGGGCGGTCAGTTACCGCTGGGTGTGGAAGGAGCCGCCTGCAGCGACAGGTGTGTCACGGTGGCGGACACGTCGAGGTCGTCCTCGCTGCGCAGGATGCGCGCAAACACGCCCTCCTGCGGATCGAAGAACTCGCCGAAGTCGTCGCCGCCGAACTCGGCACGCGCCAGCTCCCACCAGTCGTCGAAGGCATCGACATCCGGGTTGCAGCCGGCGGCATAGGCGATGGTCTTCTGCCGACCATCGGGCCGGCGCTCGCCGCGCTCGGCCAGGAAGTACACGCCCTGATCCTTGACCAGGATGACGCGGCATTGATTCGCCACCGCTTCGGCGAGCACGGGCCGCAGCTCCGTGCCTTTGAATCGAACAGTCATGGGTTTGATCTCCAGGGGGCAGGAAGAGAGGCTTCCCGCCGCGAGGGCGGGAAGCTGCTGGGAGGTTCAGTGCCGGACAGCCTTGCGACCCGACAGGCACTGCACGCGGATGCGTCTCCAGCTCCCGTCGTCGATCAGCCGTTCCAGCGTCTCGCCGAGGGTGTCGAAGAACACCTCATCGACCCGTTCGATCAGCTCGCCGTCGCGGTGCAGCTCCACCGCGTAGAGGTCGAGGCCACGCTCATACAGCACGGTGACGCAACCCTGGAACTTCATCGTGGCGACGGTGAAGCCGATGGCCGGCGGCGTGCGGATGATGTCGGCGGGCAGCGGATCGACCCAGGTGATGTCCCGCGCACCGGCATCCACCAGCATGTGGGTGATGCGCCGGAAGCCGTCGGGAGCGGGCAACTGCTCCAGTTGGTCGATCAGTTCCTGCAGCTCGGGGCAGCGCGGCTCGGGGATCGGCAGCTTCGCCGGTGCGGACCCGAGCACGAACCGCTTCACCGTGTAGGGCTGGCCGTCGGCGGTGAACTCGGTCTGCTCCTCGGGCGTGTCCGCCCGCTGACCGTCGAAGCGGCGTCTGACATAGGGTTCGACCTGCACCTTGGCGCCTTCGTCGGGCACCTCGGTCACGAGCGTGCGATCGAGCACCGCGAACTCGGCCCGTCCCGTCTTGACAACGATGGCCTCGTCGGTAGTGGCGATGACCTTGCCCTCGAAAGGCTTCGGGTCGATGTGAAAGCCCAGCGTCGAAACCTTGGGCTGGCCGTCGAAGATGTTGAACTTGAACGAACGGACGTTGGAAGGCACATGACCGACGACGAGCGTCGGCATCTGTGCGCGGATGGCTTGGGTATCCATGGGGAGACTCCTTGTGGCAACCAAGGGACTCCCGCCCGCAAGGGAGGTATGTCCCTTGAGGGTGAGTTGGATGGACGCGGTATGCGTCCGGCGAAAGAAACGACCAGCACGGCGAACCGCGCCGCAGTCTCGAAGGTCTCGACTGCCTGGGCATGCTGCCGGCAACGCCAGCGAACATGCGGCCAGCGTGCGGCACATGGCGGCGACCGTCCGTTGGGAATCGGCAATGCGCCGGCACCGCGTTCCGCGAAAAAGAAGAGCCCCGACGTGGGGGCTCGAATGGGTTGCGGGTTACTCGTCGTCGTAGAGCGTCAGCCCGTCCAGCACGGGCGCGTCGGCATCGAACACCAACATGCGAACGTCGGCGAGCGCAGCCAGGTGCAACACTTCCACGAGGGACTCCGGCACGCCCTTGGCCCGGTGCTCCTGCCGCAGCTCTTCGGCGGTGATGCCCTCGACATGCTGCAGGTTCGCATCCGTCCAGGGGGTGGCGATCAACTTCACGCCGATCGCGGGGCTGTACGGGATGCGGAAGGCGACGAACAGAAAACCGCTCGGCGTGGCGATGTCGGCCAGGTTGGCCAGATAGCGGCCGGCCTCCTCGGTGATGTGCGCCGAGCTGATTTCCCAGGCACGGCTGTAGAACCCGGTCTCGAAGCGCAGGCGCCGCACCACCTCGCGCGCGGCTTCCTCGGAGTAGGTATCGCCGACGTGCAGCGGCTGGCCGGCTTCTTCGGCCATCACGGCGTAGACGAGGTTTCGGGCGATACCGTGGCTGGGGCACTGCGCGTCCAGCTCGGGCGGCACGTTCTGGCGCTCGGTGATCAGCGCGAAGTCGTCGCAGAAGACGCAGGCATGGCGCTCGACCTGGCTGTCCGGCAGGTGCGACTGCGAGACGTGCAGCGGGAGGTAGCTCAGCGGGCAGTCGTCGTCGTAGAAAATCGCCAGCAGCCGTTGCACGGACAGGCCATCGTAGCCGCGGACGAAGGGATTGTTGGAATGGGACATGGGATTCCTCCAGCAGAGGATGGCCGAGGCAATCCCCTGCCGGGGATTGAACCCCAGCGGGTGGATGAAGTGGCAGCCGGTCAGCCGGCCGCGGCGTCGGGCCGCCCTGGTGGCGGGCGGTGTAGGTCAGTGGAAGATGTGATTCGGGACATGGCCGCTCCTGCGAAAGGAAGGAGGGACATGGCCCCGAACGGGGACGCATGTCCCTCGTGGGGTGGGATGAAAAGACGGTGGGTTGCCAGGCGCGGCTCACCAGCCGTTGTAGTGCAGCGTGAGGTCGGCGATGACCTGGCGCCGTTCCAGATCGAGGCCGCCGAAGTCGGACAGCCCCTCGAAGCCGCAACGCTTGAGCATCGCGCCGCCCTCGCGGGAGTTGTAGAAGCTCACCATCGCGGACAGGAACATGCGTTGACCGCTGCTCAGCACGCCCAAGGCGTCGTTGAGCATCAGCATGTTGGGCCGCAGGTCCCACTTGGTGGTGGCACGCTGCAGACCTTCGCGTGTGCCGTCGCCGAACCACTCGTGGCCGGCGATCTGCGCGCCGCGCTTCCAGGCCTCGAAGAAGGCCTGCGGTGCAGCGTCGAAGTGCGCCTGTTCCAGCGCCATCTGATCGAGCACGTCTTCGGGCAAAGACAGATTCATGAGAGCGACTCCTTGAAGGGTGGGAATCAGGGGTGAGCGCGCTGCGTCCAGGCATGGGTATCCAGGGCGCGCTGTGCTGCGAGGTGGGTCGGGAAATACTCGACGGACTCCCGCGATACCGGGCCTTCGTCGTCTTGCGTGCCGATGTAGTGGCCGGCCGCGCTGCGCAGCACCTGTAGCGGCAGACGCTTGCCGGTCCAGGCCAGCGCCAGCGCACCACTGCGTACTGCGGTTGCAGAGGAAGATGCGGAAGGTTCAGACATGCCTTGCTCCTTGGTGGGTCGGGGAGCACGCATCCCGCAGGGGATGGGGTTCCCCTCGGGTGGTTGAAAAAAGCGCATCGTCGCCAAGCCGGCGAGCGTCCGCGGTGGCCGATGCGAAGCGGACTGGATCGGTCAACGCGGCGAACCGCGTTGCAGTCTTGAAGACCGAGACTGCCAGGGCATGCCGCTGACGACTGTCAGCAACGCATGGCGTGAGGATGGGCGCGAGGCAAGGCTGCCGTCGCAGGGAAATCCGAATCGCGGACGGTCCGCTTTAGGGCAATGGCCCGCGTCGCGGGACAAGGCAAAGACCAGGGCGCCGAAGGCCACGCGGGCCTTCGGCTGGAGAGGAAGGAAAACCACCTGTGGGCTGCGTCAGCGCAGGCCGTCGTCAAAGCCGTTCGCTGCATCAGCAATTGCACCCGGCCCGTTTCGTGGCTGGGGCCGGAAACCTCTGGCGTGCATCCACACACAAAGGGAGCCCGATGTTTCGCCGGCGGGCACCGGCACGGAATACCCTCGGCCCAAGGGGCCTCCTCACGGCTCGCGCGGCGGCAAGGCGTCAGGAAGCCCCTCATGACCGAGGCAAGGCAACCGATCAAGGGAATGGCGGCGGGCGCGATTCGTGGAGCAATGACCTTCTCGCCCCGTCGCCCGATGGCGGGCAGACGGGGCGCGCACACCGTTGCAGAAGGAGACGCGCGCTGGGGAGTCCCGCCACACGCGGGACGTTTGCCCCGCCGCCAGGAAAGCGGCCGGCGTGGCAGAGGGATGCGTAGGCGTCAGGACGCCTTGGGTACTGTGCGCCGCTTGCGTGGCGCACCGCGCTTGCTTGCCGAGGATTCGACCGGCAGCGTGCCCTTGCAGTCTGGATAACGGCTGCATGACCAGAACGCGCCGCTCTTGCCGGTACGCTGGCGCATCGGCGTGCCGCACTGCGGGCAGGGCGGCGACGGCGGCAGCGCGATGGAAAGCGTCGCGCCCCGATGCTGCTGCACGAGCTGGGCCACCCAGGCGGATTGCTTGACGATGAAGGTGTCCAGCGTCATCTGGCCGGCCTCGATCATGTCGAGCGCCTGCTCCCACACCGCCGTGGTGCCAGGGTCGGCGATGGCCGAGGGCACCGCGTCGATGAGCGTGAATGCTGCGTCGGAAGCGCGGACGGCACGGCCTTTCTTGACCAGGTAGCCGCGACCGATCAGACCGTTGATGATGTTGGCGCGTGTCGCCTCGGTGCCGATACCGGTGGTATCTCGCAGCTTCTGTTTCAGCCGCGGGTCGGTCACGAACTTGGCGACGGTCTTCATGGCCTTGATCAGCTCGCCCTGCGTGTAGGGCTTGGGCGGCAGCGTCTTCAGCGCCTTGAGATCCACCTTCCCGACCGGGTAGGACAGGCCCGCATGCAGCGCCGGCAGCACCTGGCTGCGCTGCGCATCCTCGCCATCGGCATCGTCCGGCCCCGGCGTCGCCAGCACCTCACGCCAGCCGGTGACGGCGATCTGCTTGCCCACGGCCGCCAGCGACTGACTGCCGCACGAGAACTGCGCCACCGTCCGGTCGAACTCATGGTGCGGGAGGAACTGCGCGAGGTAATGGGCGCGGATCAGCCGGTAGACGGCCAGTTCCTTCTCGTTCATGGCCGACAGGTTGGCGGGCTCCAGCGTCGGGATGATGCCGTGGTGAGCCGTCACCTTGCCGTCGTTCCAGGCGCGCGAACGCTGTTGGCGATCCAGGCGCTCGATCAGCGGCCGCAGGCTGGGGTCGGTCTTGACCAGGCTGTCCAGCACCGTCGGCACTTCGGCCAGCATGCTCTCGGGTAGGTAGCCCGAATCCGAGCGCGGATACGTTGTCGCCTTGTGCGTCTCGTACAGCGCCTGGGCAATGTCCAGCGTCTCCTGCACGTCGAGGCTCAACTGCTTGGAGCACACCTCCTGCAGCGTGCCCAGGTCGAACGGCAGCGGCGGCCCTTCGCGAACGCGCTCGGTTTCTACCGACAGCACCTGGGCGGAGCCGGCCGTGCGCAGGCGCTCGGCGGCCTGCTGCGCCACCGGCTGTTGCAGGCAGCGGCCCGCATCGTCGGTGCTGCCTTGCGGCGGCGTCCAGCTTGCGACGAAGGACTGGCCTGCATGCGAAAGCGCAACCTCGATGGCCCAGAACGGTACGCAGACGAAGCGCGCGATCTCGCGATCACGATCGACGACCAGCTTCAGCGTCGGCGTCTGCACACGCCCCACCGACAGCACGCCGGTGTAGCCGGCCTGCCGACCTAGAAGCGTGAACAAGCGGCTCAGGTTCATCCCGATCAGCCAGTCGGCGCGCGATCGGGCGAGTGCGGAGAAATACAGCGGCAGCGTCTCGGCGGACGGCTTGAGCGCGCCCAGTGCCTTGCGGATCGACGCATCGTTGAGCGCCGACAGCCACAGGCGCTGAATCGGCCCGCGGTAGCCGCATAGCTCGATGATTTCGCGGGCGATCATCTCGCCCTCGCGGTCGGCGTCGGTCGCAATCACCAGCTCGCCCGCCTTGGCGACGAGCTGCTGCACGACCTTGAATTGCGCTGCGGTCGCCGCCTTGGGCTCGACACGCCAACGCTCAGGAAGAATGGGCAGTTGCTCGATGGCCCAGCGCTTGTAGTGCTCGCCGTAACCTTCGGGCGGAACCGCCTCCACCAGATGACCGATGCACCAGGTCACGACGACACCGGCGCCGCTGTAGCAGCCGTTGCCGCGTTGACCGACACCCAGCACACGGGCGATGTCCTTGCCCTGGGACGGCTTCTCGCACAGGAACACGCGCATGAAGCCTCCTTGGAAATGTGCGGGTCATCGGATGGGCGTCAGCTTGGCGGGACCGGGAGATGCCGGCAGCAAGGAAGCCGATTGATGCAGACACCGCTTTGTGATCGGCAGGCGGTCCGTTGGCGCAGCCGCAGGTGCTGGCACAGCAAGAGCGTCGTTTCGGGAGGGCGGCTGGAACTCCGTGGACGACCTTGGAGCTATCCCCTGGGGATAGCTCGCTGGTGCATCGCGGGCGTATGACGGTTGCTACAGCCGCCCTCGGGGGAACGGCGATGGGCGAATTACTGTCCGCCGGCCGGCTTGGTGCTGAGCGCCACGGACTCGATGCGGTACGGCAGGATGCCCACGCGCCGCGCCTCGACCTTGAACGTCACGCGCTCGTTCTCGTCGGCGTCCTCCCATTCGTCGCGCACGGTGCGGCCCTCGACCAGCACCCGCATGCCTTTCTGGTACAGCGTCTTCCAGTGCTCGGCGTCGCGGTGCCACAGCTCCACGGGCGCCCAGAAGCCGCCGCGATCTTCGTACTCGCCGTCCTTCTTCGGGATCGGGTTGTCGAAGTAGACGTTCAAGCGAAGCAGCCGGCGCGGCTCGTCGTTGCCGTTCGGAAATTCGCGGTAGTCCGGCGCAGAACCGATGTTGCCCTCGCCGACGAAGTGCGTGCTCATGGTGACTCCTTGGTGGTGGGTGGAACGGACGCGGTATGCCCGTGGACGCGCCGCAGGTAAGCCGCTTCGGCCTGCGCGGCCTTGTTGGCGCATTCCTGGGCTTGGCGAGCGATGCTGTGGGTCAGGCTGATCTGCATGTTCAGCACGATGCGCTGCAGTTCGATCGCGTACAGTTCGTCGATCAGCGAGGCCGGCGTCGCGGGGTTGGCCAGCAGGGCCTCCCACAACGCCACGCCCATCGAGGAACGGTCGAGGTTGCGCCAGCGCAGGAAGGTCGTCCCTGCGCCAGTGGCCTGCTGGGCCAGTTGCACGTCGAGCAGACTGAAGGGGTAGGCGCGCGCCTGGGGCAGCACGCGCCGCTGCGCCAGGCCAATCACGTCGTCGCGCAGCGCTGCGCACTGGCTGGCCCAGGTCTCCAGACTCCCCTTACCCTTAAAAGGCTGTAAAAGGCCTTTTAGGTAGCCTGCGTGTTCCAGCCGCTGGAAGTCCGCCTGTTCCAGCGCCACGAAGCGCGTGGAGTGGCTGATAGGGGGCGATGCTGTCATGCGCCAGCACCCTCATCGCCCGCGGCACCATCGGCTGCGCCACCCGTGGGAGCCTGCGCATCGGGCTCGATGGCGGGCGCTGCAGGCGGCGTGCCGGGCTTGGTCGTCCGCCGCGCGATCGGTGGCGCGAAGCGCGAGCGGCGCGTGCCTTCCAGCACGTCCTGCGGCAACTCGCCGAACTTCTCCAGCGCCGCTCGCGCCGCCGCGTTCTTCGCCGCGAAGTCGTCGCGCGTGGTGCCCGAGTAGCGGTACAGCTGGGCCAGCGAGAACAGGCTGCGCAGCGCGTGCGCGCCATCATTGAGCCAGCGCTCCAAGGTGCTGCGGTCGATCAGCGCCGTGTGGTGCGCCAGGATGAGTTTGCGTGCCAGGTCGTCGTAGTCGGCCAGCAGGTAGACGGCGGCAAAGCCGAGCTGGGCATTCACGAACAGCGGCAGCTTCACCGGCTGCACATTCAAGTTCTCGCCCAGGCTGAGCGCGGGAGGAGCACCGGCCAAGGCCTGGTCCACCTGTTCGCGCAGCGCCTGAAGTCGTGTCTTGGTGTCGCCGAGCTTGTCCTCGATGCGCAACATCCACCAGTCCGAGTAGGGATCGTCCTGTTCGGCGCCGCGCTTCATCTTGTTCATGATGGAGATGAAGCCGTTCAAGCCGACGATGCCGGCCTTGCCTTCGGCTTGGGCGCGCCCATGCCAGATGCGCGAAGCGTGGTGGGTGTGCAGCGTCAGCGACATCGCGCTGCGCAGAGACCCGAGGTTCAGTTGCAGTGGTTCATTGGCCATGTTGACGACTCGCGAATAGGAAACGAGTCGCCAGCATCGGCATCGGCCGGAAGGCTGTCAGTCAACAAACCGCAGCCCATGCGCGCCCGGTTTGTTCCGCACGGAAGGCTGTGTGTGCCGGCTATCCCCTGGGGATAGGTCGGCGGGGTCGTTCGCGGCTCGCGCGGAGGTGAGACCGCGCTGCGGGTCTATGCCTCGCGAGGTCTGTACCAGGCGGCCCGTTGCCCCTCCACCTCACGGTAGCGAAGCTCGAACAGGCGGCACTCGTGCACCACCTGCCGCCAACTGCTGCAGCCGTACTTGGCTGGAAGCTGCTCGGGATGCCGGTCCGCGATCCAGCGGCCAGCGGCGACGATGGGTGTCCAGCCCTCGACGGCCAACTGCGCGGCGGCCTCGCGCAGCGCGCGAACGATGCCGGCGGCCGGCCAGTCCACCGTGCCGTCCGGCGCGATGCCATTGACCACCAGGTCGTGGAACACATCCGACTGGACGAACTCCGCTGCCAGGCGCCGCGCCTGATCCATGTGCTCGGCCCAGCCGCGCAGCTGCTCGAAGTGCTGATCGATGCGCGTGTAGGCGGAACCGAGTTCGTCCTGTGCAGCGCGGCACCCGTCCACGGTCCATAGATCGTGCTGGTCGATGAAGTGGTGCACCAGGGTGTTGCGCAGCGATACCAGGTCTTTGAGGTCGGCCTGGGTCTTGGCGTAGTCCTGCGCAGAGAGGCTCAGTTGCACGCGCGTGCGAAAGGAAATCACGTCGCCGGGAAGATCGTCGTCGCGTTCCTTGCCACCATTTCCATCGGTGACGACATACGAACCAAACAGTTGTCCGACCAACGTGCCCAGGGTCTTGGCTGCGGCATCTTCAATCCGCGCTGCGCGAATGGCCTCCAGCGAATGCGCCGGGCCTGAAATCTCGTGGTGCGCCACGATGGCTTTCATGAGGCGCTCGTATTGTTGAAGGCGCAACAGGCATCTGCCCAGCAAGCGCTGAACGTCTCGCTGTAGTGGTTGCAGTGCGTTTGTGACGGGGGAAGTCGTCATGTCCATCATCGGCCGGGCTCGTGCGCGGCTGTCCTCGTCTGATTCACAGGCGACAGTTTCGCCTGTCGTTCGGCGGGCGACAATCGAGCGCGGCGGAAAGGTGCCTGTTCCAGCTATCCCCTGGGGATAGTCAACATCAGCGATCACGCAAGGCTTCTCGGAGCTGAGCCAGGTAGGCACGTGCCACCTCGGGGTCAGCCGCACGGGATGCCGGCGGTGACGATGGCGCAGGTGGCGGGGGCGCTGGGGGCGCCGATGCACTTTCTCCGGCCCAGGCCTTGAACTCCCCGCGGATGGCCTTCTGGATGATGCCGAACAGATAGCCGGCCGGGTTGCGCACCGCGCTGTTGCGGCAGCGTGCCGCCCACTCGTCGAGCACGGCCTGCCGCTGCGCCTCGTCCACCTGCTGCAGCGCCACCAGCGCGCCGGCCTGCTGCTCGTCCTTCAAGCGCAGGAAACGCTCGGGCAGCCGCAGGTTCTGCAAGGCCCTCGCGCGCGGTACTGTACGTACTTCATTTATACGATCATTACGTACTGTACGGTCCTCCTTCGGAATCCGAAGAGAGCCGTCCGGCGCGGGTTTCGGCCCTGCTTCGGATTCCGAAGACGGGCGCGCAGCATTCCGAAGAAAGGCATCCCGGCCTTCTTCGGAATCGTAGTCGGCGACCTCCTGTGGATAACTCTCCGCCGCCAAGCCGTGGCGTGTCATGCGCTGCGCCAGCACCTGCAAGCGGGTCGGTAGCGTGCGGCCGCTGAGCAGCGGGTCTTCGGCAATTTCCTTGAGCGTGTTCATGCCCACGATCTGTACCGCCTTGGCGGCATGGGTCAGCGCCTGGCTGACCAGGCCGAGGTAGTCGGTATCGAGCTGCATCGCCTCGAAGGGTGTCAGCGGTTCGTCGTGCAGCACGTAGAGGTTTCCCTGGATGCGACCGGTCTTCGGGTCGCGCCGTCGTCGCACCAGGCTCAGCCAGCGCGTCAGCCGCAACAACGTCAGGGCGCGCGCCACGGTCTCGTGCGATGCCTGCGCCGCGCAGGGCATCGAGGCCAAGTAGGGGCGCAATTGGTCGTAGGTGGGAAAGGCGGTCACGCCGTCGTCGTTGAGCTGCAGGCGGAACACCTGCCAGGCGTTTCGCTCCAGCGGCGTCAGGCGCCGGTCGAGGAACAGCCGGCGCGGCACGCTCTCATGGCGGTTGCCGCTGTAGAGGAAACCGTCGGCGGCCGGCGCCGTTCCCTGCGCCGGCTGTAGGTGCTGCAGGGCCTCGTCGAAGAGCGCGGACAGCGCAATGGGGCCTTCGCGCCGTGGTGCGCCGCCCGTGGTCATGGCTATGCCAGCCCCTGGTCGATCCAGTTTCGTATCGCCGCCCACACCACCGACATCGGCAGGCTCATCGCCTCGGCCAGGTCCATGGTCAGCGCCAGCATCGCCATGTCGTCGGTCAGGGCGATATGGCGCTCGGTGACGGCGGCCTTCCAGTGCTCCCACAAGGCCACGTCCTGCGCCTCGTTCAGCACCGGATGTCGGCCCTTGCGTTTGGGCAGGCCGAGGATGTCCCGGCGCAGCGCCACTTCCTGATGCGTGAGGCCGTAGAACTTGCTCACCATCTCCGTGCTCGCACCCAGCCGCAACATGCGGTCGACGGTGGCGATCTCCCGCTCCACGTCATGCACCTGGCCCAGCAATCGCTGCAACACCTCGCGGTTCACCGACACCGAACACCAGGACACCGTGGCATTGACCAGCATGCTCACGAGTTCGGGATGCTTCAGCGCATCCAGCTCCTCCTCGCCGAAGCCCATGGCCTTGCAGCGGCGCAACTGGCCGTTGCGCAAGTCATGCAGGGCCTGGGCGATCACGGCTTGGTTGAGTGGGTGCGGTGCCGACATGCGGAAGCCTCCTGCGCTCAGGAATCCTGGCTCGCTACGCCGGCTTCCAGATCCAGCAGCCGGCGCGCCAGGCGCAGCAGACGGAACAGCTTCACCAGCGCAGCATCGCTCAGGCGTGTAGCCGAGCCGCCATGGCCATGCAGCAGCGCAGCCAGCTCGTCGGCCAGCCGAGCGCGGTCCACTCCGTTCGCGGAGGGCGGCGCCGCACTCAGCACATGCAGCAGGGTCAGCACCGCCCGCGCGAACGCCGGCAGCGCCTTCGCCTGGCCCACAACCGGCGCCGCGCAGACGAAGCCGATGCCGCCGTCGCTTGCTTCTATGTGGTCGGCCACCGCCGCTTCCTCGGCGATCTCGCGCGCGAACTGCGCGATATGCACGCGCAGGCGATCCGGTACGTCGAGGCCGGGCTCGATGTACCAGACATCCGAGATGGGATAGAGCCCGCCGGCCTGCACGGGGATCGCCCGCAGCGCATCGGCCTCGAAGTCGGGCAGCTTGTCGCCGAGCTGGTCCGCGACCATCCGCTGGATGGACTGCAGGCGCTCGGTGGTCGGTGCCGGTGTCACGATGTGCCCTTGCAGGCGCTCGTCGCGTTGCCCGTGCTGTTCCTCCGGCGCTTCGGGCGATGCAGGCGGTGTCGCTGCTGGCGCCGGAGGCGCGACCGGCGTGGTGTCGCGCGGCACAGACGAGGCGGATGGCTGCTGAGGCGCGGAGATCGGCGGGGGAGGAGCAGCAGGCACGACAGGCGCTACCGGTGGCGTCGGAGCCGCCGGTTCGCTGGTCAGCGCACGCTGGCGGTTTTCGCTGTCGTTGATCTCCAGAGCCAGCGTGTCGTAGTCCGCCTCCAGCAGCTCGGCCATCTGCCCCACCAGCTCGTCCTGCACCCGCTGCGGCGAGAAGTCGTCCGGCTGTGTGTCGAACTGCGTCAGCACGTCCTGAAACAAGGTGGCGAAGTCCACGGCCACGGTGCGGCCGAGCGCACGCCGCTCCCAGGTGCGCTCGCACGCATTGCGCAGCACCGCGAGCCGGTCCACCTGATGCCGACCCAATCCGCCGTACAACAGGGTCGGGATCGCCGGCAGCAGATAGCGCACCGCATCGTTCATGCGGCTGATGTGTGACTGCGGCACCGGATAGCCGTCGGAAGTCAGCCGCCGCGCGAGTTCGCTCTGCGACAGCGCCTGGCCGCTTTCCTGCTCGTAGAACTCGCGCGCCTTCTCGATGCCCAAGGCACGCTCGATGAAGGTCAGCCCGCCGCGCAGCTCGTTCTCGGCCAGGTGCCCGGTCAGCGCCACGATTTCGCCGCGCGCCGGCCACGGGCGGAACAGGCACGCAATGCGGAAGAAGCGTTCCTCCTTGGTCTCGCTCCACAACTCGCGCAGGATCGCCAGCCGCGTGTTGCCGCCGTTGCGAATGATGTAGTGCGCCTCGCCCGGTCTGCGCGTGATCGCGGGGGACGCGTCCAGCCCGCGTTCGCGGATGGACGCCTTGATCTCCGCATAGGCCGGGTTGCGGGTCACGCGCGGGTCGTGGTCGTAGGGCCGCAACTGGTCCAGGGTCACCACCATCGGCGTGTCGGCGATGGGGTCGCTCAAGGTCGCGGCCGAAGGGCCGCTGCGCTCGAAGCCGGTGGCCAGCAGCTTGGCAGCCATGTCCTGCGACGTCAGCTCAGCCACGGCCGTTCTCCTGCGCCTGCCGGTCGGCGCGGCGAAGTTGCGCGCGGGCATTGCGGTCGGCACGGTGGTCGCTCGGAGTCGAGCTGGTGTAGATCGACGCGCAGCCTTGTTTCGTGAATTTCAGGTGCCCGCCGGACGTGCGCACCACGCGCCAACCTTCGCCCAGCGCGAACTCGATCAACGCGCGCAGCCGTTCACGGCCGCGCGCCAGTTCATGCACGCTCGCCATGGCCGGCCCCTCCCGCATCGGCCCGGCCGGTGACCAGCGCGAGGCGCTCCCGCCACGCGGGGAACAGCTCGCCAGCCAGCGCGCGCATGGTCTCCAGCGCCGCGGGCGCCGCGCGGCCCGCCGGTTGGCGGTACTCCACCCGATGCACCGGCAATCCTCGTGTCGCAGCGCGCGGATAGGCTTCGATGGCCGGCACGTCGGTGTCCAGCACCTGCACGCCGGCCTGTTCCTGGAACACCTGTCGCAGCGCCTGCCGGACCAGCCGCGCGTTCGACGACACCGGATGCACACGGTTGATGAGCAGGCGCAGCGGCGGCGGTTCGATGCCCAGGTGCCGATACGGCGCGATGTCCTCGATCAGTTGCAGCGTGCCGCGCCGCAGTTCGCGCGCCGCGAGGATTTCCGGCGTCACGGGCGACAACGCCAGGTCGGACGCCAGCACCGCCATCTCCAGCAGCACGCTGCGCGCGCCCTGGGTGTCGATCAGCAGCAAGTCGTAGTGCGTGCGGAAGACGGGAAGCAAATGGCGCAGTCGCTGGCGCCCATCCGGAGCGTGCAGCAGCAGCGTGTTCAGTTCGCCGCGGTCGTCGTTGGAGAGCACCAGGTCCAGGCCCGCGATCGCGGTGCGCGACACCAGTTGCTCGATGCGCCGCTCGTTGAAGGCCAGCATCTCGTAGATGCCGCCGGGCGCGCGAACGTCCAGCGTGAAGTAGCTCGACAGCGTGGGCTGCACGTCCAGGTCCAGCAGCAGCACGCGCAGCCCGGCATCGGCGATGAAGCCGCCCAGGTTGGCCGCCGTCGTGGTCTTGCCCACGCCGCCCTTGGTCGAAATGATGGACACCACCTGCATGAGCTTCTCCTCGTCGAATGGCATGAACCGAGAAGAAGCGTCAGGCGCGTTCTTTGAGGCGATCGGCGATCCACTGTTCGATCTCCACCGAGTCCCAGCCCACCGCGCGCACGCCCAGGCGCAGCGCCTTGGGGAACTTGCCTTCCTTCATCAGGCTGTAGATGTGCGCGCGCTTGAAGCCGGTCTTGGCTTCGACCTCGGCGCGGCGCAGGATGCGGTGCTCGGTCGGTGCCGCCGTGGCGGTGGTCTGCGAAGACATGATGAGCACTCCTTGACGCTCCATGGCGCAATCGGGAAAGTGCCTCGCATTCCATCGCTGCAGGTGCCGGAAAGCACTGCAATTGCAGAGGGACGACCGGCAATTACAGCATCCGCCGGCCGTCAGCCCATGCCTTGCAGTTGGCGCCGGGCCTGCGCCAGCTTGCTCCACAGGGTCCGCTCGCTGATACCCGGCAGGTTTTCATGGTGCGCCAGCAGGGCGCTGATCACCGACTCCATGTTGCGGAAGGAGGAATACGGAGCCCCGCTGGGCGACTTGCCCAGCAGCAGCGACAGGAGACCGCCGATGATGTTCAGGTAGGTCGATTCGGCGCGTGGGCTTGGCGGACTGTCGTTCTCCGTCTTGGCCTGGCAGCTCGCGTGAGCCTGGATCAGGGCGGCGTGCTCCGAGTGCAGTGCATCGTGGGCCAGCAACAGATCGTCGAGCCTTGCCCGGACGGCTTCGCGCTCGGCCAACAGGAAGCCGAGCGATTCCTGCGTCAGGGCCGGATGCAACGCGCGTTCGATCTCATCGAAGAGGAAGGCGGGCTTTTCACCCGGGTAGTAGCGCGCCATCCACACCCGCAGATCCACATGTCGGACGACCAGCGCCGGATCGTCCAGCGCGATGGTCTGCGGGGCGTCGGCCCGGCCCGCGATACGCCGTGGCAGTTCGTCGTGGGTCAGGGCATCCAGAATGCGTTCTGCGTTCAAGCGCAGTGTCGGCCAGCGTCGGAATTCGCCCTCGTCGGGCAGGGGGCGGCCGGCCAATGCGGACAGAATCCGCTTCTCGAAGCGCAGCAGGCCGCACCAGCGAATCGACGCCTCGATCGGCCGGTAATACGTTCTCGCCGCTACCGGTGGCTGGCTTGCCCTCGCCATGGATGGCTCCTTCCCGCAATCGACACGGCCTCCATTGTCGATACCGGAAACCTGGCGAAAAGGGGCGTTCAGGAACTTGATGCAGGCCCTGAAGACAACATCCGGGGTTCATTCATTTCATGCAATTGGTCTTCTTGCGGACGCAACAAATGCCATTGGCGTCGTCAAGCGCGTCCAGCCTCGCCCCGTCGTCCAGAACGACCATGCCGAACCGTCGAGCAAGGCCGATACCGGTCCCGGGCAAGACCCAAATTGCATCGAAAAATGCGCTGATCGGCCTATGGCAGGGAGGCCGCCTCTACGGGCAGTTCCCCGACGCGGCTGGCACGCTCGATGAAACCGGACAGCCGCTCCTCGGCCTTCCGCGCCGGGTGGAGCAGATAGGTCGTCAGCAGGGCCGTGGGGCAAGCCAGGGGCCGGGCGACCACATCGCTGCGGCGGCAAGGCTGCAGATGCGCAGCACTTGAAAATCCGATGCCGTAACCAGCCGCCACCAGCGCCACCATCAAGTCATGGGTCGTCACATATTCGGCCACCACGGGCCGCGTCTCGACCGTGCGCAGCAGTTCCTCCAAGCGCCGGTCGCAACCTTCGCAAACCTGGGGGTGGGACAGGACCAGCGGATAGTTCATCACTTCCTCGAGCGGAATCCGCTGGTAGGCCAGAAGGGGGTGGCGCGTCGGCAGCGCGACGACCAACGGGTCTCGCCAAACCGGCAGGCTCACGATGTCCGGCTCGTTGCCATCGGCCACGGCCAGGCCGACGTCGTAGAGATCGTCCCGCAGGCCGGCCAGCAGATGCGACAGCGGCACCTCGAACAGGCGGATGCCCACTTCCGGCGCCTCGCTGCGGCACAGGGCAAGCAGGGCCGACAGCCGCGCCGGGGCAACCCCATCCGCCAGCGCCACGCGCAAGCTCGGCTGCTGACCTTCGGAAGCCGCCCGGGTTCTACGGCGAACCTGATCGCAAACCCGCAGCAGGCGCCGAGCATCCTCAAGCAGGACATGGCCGGAGGGGGTCAGGCGCACACCGCGCGGAGTCCGCTCCAGCAAGGTCGTCCCCAGGTTCTCCTCCAACTTGCGGATCGTGCGGGACAAAGGCGACTGCTCAATATGCAGGCGCCGGGCCGCCCGGCCGAAATGCAGCTCCTCGGCCACGGCAACAAAACAACGGAGATGACGCATGTTCATGCCATTACTCTCGCCAAGCAAAGGCCGGGCCTCGTATGAATCCTGACTCTCATTTCACATCCATTGCTTGTGCGCTTCATGAAAAAGCAATGGCTTCCAGCGAGGCTGGCAACGAGTGTCGTTGACAACGGCATGATAACAATTCCGATTGGTTTTTCTGCCCTGCTGACCCTGGCCGGCTTCGCGCTTGCCGCGCTGCGCATGTCGGCAGCCACGCGCCTAGAGCAGCGCCTGGCCACTACCATGCCGGAGCGCTTCGATCTAACCGGCGTGGTGTCGGAGTGCGCCAGGGCTACCGCATGGCTCACGCCGGGCGCGCGTTCTCGGTGGTGCTGCCATCCTGGCTGGTGGGGTGCGCGGCGCACCAGACCTGGCGGTGCAGACGTTCGACAAGCTGGTGGAGAACGTGGTGGGCTTCGCCACACCCGGCACGCCCATCCTCATCGAGCCGGCCTTCGAGGGGTCCATGGAACATGGAAGCGAGCCTGGGCGTCACCAACCAAGATCCGCCGATTCCCGCCGCACAGCAGGGACGGCTGTTCGAATCCATGGTCTCGGGCCGGATGGGCGACGGCGGCGACACGCCCCACTTGGGCCTGTTCGTGGTGCGCATATTCGCTCGCTTCCAGGGTGGCGAACTGTACGCCAGAAAGTCTGGCCGGCGCGGTGCGCTCTTGCGCCGTGCTGCGCGTGGTTTCTTAGGGTTGATGAGCCGCCCAGCGGCGCTGCCCACTGGGCGCGGCCAGGCAGTTCAACCGCCCGTGCTGGACATGAAGCGCACGATCTTTTCCGGTGCCTCGCGGAGTTCGTGCTGGCGGGGTTTATGGTGCAACGCGGTGCGGATCGCCGCGGCGATGTCCGCGTCGCTGTGGCCCGTGCGCATCATATGCAGTAGATCGATGCGGTGCTCGGCCCCCAGACACAGATGCAATTCACCGTCCACCGTGATTCGCACGCGGTTGCAGGTATCGCAGAAATGTTGCGACAGGGGCGTAATGAAGCCGATCGAGAAGCCGCGGTCGGGACTGGTGAGATAGCGCGCCGGACCGCCGCCGGGGATGGCGTGGTCGACGAGCCCATGATCGCGCCTGAGCCGGGCGATCAGCGGCTGCAGGTCGCTCGCCCCCACTTGTCGCGCAGTACGCCCCATCGGCATGTTCTCGATGAGGCGCAGGACAAAGCCGTGCGCCCGGCAGTAATCGATCATGGCGTCCACTTCGTCGCCGTTGATCGCAGGGAGCCACACCATATTGATCTTGGTGAGCGCAAAGCCTGCGGCGCGGGCAGACTCCAGGCCGGCCAGCACGTCGCTAAGCGCATCGCGCCGGGTGATCTGCACGAAGCGCTCGCGCGCGAGTGTGTCCAGGCTGACGTTGAGGCGGTCCACGCCCGCCGCCCGAAGCCGCGCCGCGTGGCGCGCAAGCTGCGTGCCGTTGGTGCTGAGGGAAAGGTCGCGCAGCCCGGCGTTGCCCTTCAGACGTCGCGCCAGCTCGTTGATGCGCGCGCGCAGAAGCGGCTCGCCCCCGGTGAGGCGGATGCGCGACACTCCCAGCGTAACGAAGATGCGCGCCACCCGCTCGAGCTCGTCGAAGGAAAGCCAATGGGCCGGCGGCTCGTAGTCGTCGAACTCCGGCGGCATGCAATAGGTACATCGCAGGTCGCAGCGGTCGGTGACCGACAGGCGCAGATAATCGATCCGTCGCCCGCAGGCGTCGATGAGCTCAGCCATGATGGATGCGGGGCCTGATCGAAGTGAGCCTTCGCTCGACGACCCGTGTCGGCCAACAGGCAGAAGCCGTAAGAGCCATCATCATGCGAACACCGCCATGGAATGGATGCGGGCGGCGGGATGCCGCCCGCGGGTGGCTCGATCGAGAAGCGGCTGCGACTGCAGCGTCATGCCGGCGAGGCGGTATCCCCGTGGGCATGCAGCCCGAGTCGCGAGCCCGGTTGCGCCTTCAGAAGCTCAGCTGCCACCACTCCATGGTCACCGCCTTGAGGCCGTCCCGTTCCTGGTTTTCCCCGTCCCACGCGGCGAAGGCGATCGGCATGGTGCGTCGCCCCTGCAGGTCGGCGCCTTCCTCGGCCTTGACCCGCAGCGGACGGCTGATGACGATTTCCCAGCCCTCGCGGGTGCGCGTCGCCGTGCTGCGCAAGTCCTCTGTCGGCACCGGCGTTGCGGTGCCGAAGCCCTTGGCGACCAGGTTCTGGGTGCGGCCGTCCGCACGCCAGTGCCACACATTGACGGGATTCTCGGGGTCGCCCATGAAGGCCAGCGTGGTGTCCTTGCCATTCACCGGGAACTGCACCGCGGCACCATCGACGAATTGGTCGGTATCCTTGATTTCCGTATTGGCCGTGGCATCACGCCAGGCCAGCTTGACGAATAGCCGGTCGCCCGCGCGGACGGCCTGGGCGGTCATCTGCTGGGTGAGGGCGGCGCCGACGATCGAGGCGTGGCCCGGGAAGGCCGTCTGCAGGGCCACCTGACCTGCCGGCGCCTTCTTCCACACCGCTGCCTGGGGCGAAGCGGCGTCGCCGCTCTTCACCGACAGGACCTGGATGGTGCGCTGCGCTTCGGGCGCAGCGTCCGCCGCGGCTGCCGCCCCCGCCGTCAATCCGGCAGCGGCGGCGAGGCTCATCGCCGCCATTCGCTTCATCATCATGCTGGATGTTCTCATTGCATTTCTCCCAGTTTCGGTGCTTGCTCGCCGAGCCGGCTGCGGTGGGTCTCCACCAGTTCGCCCAGGGCAGGGCCGAACTGCGCGTAGGCGCTATCGGTCGCTTCGAGGCGGCGGCGGAATTCGGGCAGCCACGCCGCCAGATGCCGTTCGAGGAAATCCCGCGCCGCACGGCGGAACGGTTCGGCGTCGCGCCCGTCGCGCAGGGCGGCGTGTTCCTGCAGGCACAGCCAGGCCAGAAACTCCAGTTCCGTGACCAGATGGTCGGGATACTCCCGGTCGTCCTGGTTGAGGTGGGCGTCGAAGTACTCGTAGTAGCGGAGCAGTTCCTGAAGGATGCCGTCGCGTCCGAGGTCCGGGCGATTCTGCCCTTCGTACAGCGACAGGGGCGCCTTGCCGACCCCGGTCTCGAATGCCGCGATGTATTCCGCCTCCAGCTCTTCCCGGGGAAGTGCAGGATCCACCAGGCCGGTCTCGGTCAGCCGGTGCCAACGTTCTGCGTCCGGGTAGGAGAAGATCTGAGCCATCGCCAGATAACCGCCGGCAAGCGCTTCGGGGTTGTAGATCAGCGCGTTCATATTCCGTACCTGTCCTTGTTGGTGAATCCGATGAGGATGTCGGTCAGCTCCGAGGGCTGAGCCTGTCGGCGCTTCTGCATCTCGCGACCGAGGATCGCCAGCGCCTCCTTCGTGCGTGGCCCGAACAACGCTTCCAGGTCCTCGATGGGGATACGCGGCTTGTCGGAAAGCCGGCCATCTTCCTCGAAGGGCGGCGGCGTGACGTTCATGGGCGGCACGTAGAAGACGTTGGGCTCGGTGCCGTACTCGGCATGCAGCGGCAGCGCGATCTTCCACTTGTCCACCAACTTGTAGATCGGCCCGTCCTGGTCGTCGCGGTAGCCCCAGAAGCGGATCCGCCCCGAGCACTGCTTGACGCACGCCGGCGCCTCGCCCTTTTCGACGCGCGGGTAGCAGCCGATGCACTTCTCCGAACGCCCCTTCTGCAGGTTGAAGTACATCTTGCCGTAGGGGCAGGCCTTGACGCAGTAGCGGTAGCCCTTGCAGCGCGTCTGATCCACCACCACCAGGCCGTCCTCCGGACGTTTGTAGATCGCCTTGGTCGGACAGGCCGCCAGACAGGCCGGATTGGAACAGTGATTGCAGATGCGCGGCAGGTAGAAGGAATGGTTGTTCGGGAAGTCGCCCGCGCCCTCGTCCTCGTCCCAGTTCGGACCCCAGGTCGCTTTCTCATGGGGCACTACCTGGTCGGCCTTCCCTTCGAGCAGGACTTCGTGAAGGTTGAAGTCCCCGACGCGCCCGCCGTAGTCGGCCATGATCGGGATGATGCCGTTGGTTTTGAGATTGCCATCGTTATCGAAGCCACCGCCCTTCTGCTCCCAGTTCTTCGGATAGCCCTTGCCGGGGCGGGTCTCCACATTGTTCCAGTACATGTACTCGCGGCCGTCGCGATTGGTCCACAACTGCTTGCAAGCCATGGTACAGGTGTGGCAGCCGAGGCACTTGTTCAGGTCGAATACGTAGGCCAACTGTCTCTGACTCATGATCTGGTTCCTCAGGCTTTCTCGACGTCGACCGTCGTTTCGTAGAAGATCCGGTTAGGGTTGAACGCCCCGGACGTGAATTTGATGTGGCCGTAGCCGCCCACGAGTTCCAGCGGGTTGATGAGCTCCGAACTCACGCTGTTGTAGTGGGTCATGTTCTTGTACTGGTACTGCTCCCAGCCATGCTCGGTAAAGAGCATGTTCTCGGGCAGCGCCGGCATGGCCTTCGCCATGGCGAAGAACTCGCCCGACGAGTTGAAGATGCGGACCATGTCGCCATCCTTGATTCCCTTGGCGGCCATCGCTTTGGGGTTCATGCGCACGTCCGGCTCGCCGCGCTGGTGACGCAGCATCCATTGCTCGGTGCGCGCGAAGGAGTGGATGCCCCACCGGGTATGCGGCGAGTTGCGGACGAAGGGATACTTCTTCGGCCCGAGCACACCGCCGCGGTATTGCGGTTTGGGCACGGTTGCGTCGAGGCGCTGGAACCAGTCGTGGTCGACATAGAACTGCAGACGGCCGGTGAGCGTGGCGTAGGGCTTCTTGTCGGTGACGTTCACCGTGAAGGGACGGTACGGCTTGTCCTTCGGCACGGGGGCCGTCTTGCCCGCCGAAGGGCCGACCGCGACGAAGCCCTTCGTCATCGCCTCTTCGTAGGTGCCCGGCCCCAAAGCCTTTGAGCTTTCCATGACGAAGCGCACCGCCTGCTCGTCGCCGGCCACCTTGCCGTCCATGGTGAATTCATCGTAGACCTTGTCGAAGTCGATGAAGCTCTTGATCTCCGGATCCTCGACCCGTCCGATGCCGCGCGCCTTGGCCCGCTCCTGGATTTTGGCCGCGAGCGCGACGAGGATCTGCCAGTCGGTCTTGCGCTCGTACATCGGCTTCACCGGCTGGCCGAAGGCGTGGATGAAGCGGGTGACCGAGGTCTCGCGAATGTCCAGCTTCTCGGTATTGCCCGCCGCCGGCAGGACGATGTCTGCGTACATCGCGCCGGAATTGAGGCGGAAATCGACCACCACGTTGAGCTCGCAGCGCTTGAGGAAGTTATCCCGCAGATTCTCGTAACCGTTCGAGGTGGCGAACATGTTGATGCCGCCGGTGATGCTGACCACCGGGTTCTTGATGGACTGCCATTTCGGCATCCAGCCCTTGGCCTCCGATTCGAGGCGCATCGCCTCCATGTCGTCGACGCCGAAGCCCAGCTCGGCACGCAGCTGCCCGTCGTCGTAGTAAGCCTTCGAGCGCTTGTATTGCTCGCCCCACACCCATTGCGCCAGCACTGCGGAGACACTGCGTCCGGGACGCCCTTCAACGGTGCCCAGCGCCTTGCCACCTTCAAGCTTCCAGCCCTCGTAGGTGGTATCGATCGAACCCGTGGTGCCGTGGTGGCCAATGAGCGTCAGGATGAGGATCTTCAGGCGCCCGCACTGGAAGCCGTCCATGTGCTTCTGGTTGTTGTAGCCGTCGAGGATGCGCAGGGCCTTGCACTCGGCGATCCAGCCGGCCAGCTGACGCACCACCGAGGGATGCACACCGGTGGTCGCCTGGGTGGATTCTGGCGTGTAGGGGGCGATCTCCTTCTTCAGGCGCTCGAACACCGTCGTGACTTCGATGTCACCGGCCTTGAACGTGCCCTCGAGCGCGGGATCAACGGCGCCCAGGCTGAGGGTCTTGTCCTTGGATCCCATGCTGCCCGGTGCGGGGGCCACCTTGCCGGTCTTCGTGTCCCAGACGTAGAAGATCTCGTCGCTGCCCTCCGCATTGAAGTCCTTCTCGCGCAGAAACTTGCCGTTGTCGGTGCGCACCAAGAAGGGAAGGTCCGTCTGTTCCTTGAGGTAATCTGCCTTGTAGTGCTTGCCGGCGATCAGCACGTTGACGATCGCCGATGCCAAATGGGCATCGGTGCCGGAGGCCACCGGCACGAAGAGATCTGAATGGATGGACGAAGGGTTGTAGTCGGCCGAGATGTTCACCAGCCGTGCGCCGTTGTACCGTGCCTCCATCAGGAAGTGGGCGTCCGGAATCCGCGTAACGATCGGATTCTTGTGCCACATCAGGATGAGGTCCGAAGTAAACCAGTCGTCGAAGGTCGACACCGTCCGCGCGGGCACCCGTACCGTCTGGATGCCGGGGTAAAGGTCGCCCGTCATCGAGGAGACGTCGGGACTGATGGCGCCCAGGAGCTTCGCCATCCGCGTGTAAGCCGTGTTGCTGATGACAGCGAAAGGCCGCTTCGGCATGTAGATGTTGCCCGGGCCCCGATTCACCGTGGTGTCAATGATCTTGTCGGCGATTTCCGTGAGCGCCTCGTCCCACGAGACGCGCTTCCATTGGCGCGCGCCGCGCTCGCCCACCCGCTTCAGCGGCCACTTGAGGTGATCCGGCTGCTTGGACCACGAACAGTACACCGCGCCCTTCTGACAGCCGCGCGGGTTCATGTCCGGAATGCCGGGCAGTTGCGGATAAGCGCTGATCTGCTCCTCGCGCATCGGGATGCCGTTCTTCACGAAAACGTTCCAGGCACAGCCGGCCACACAGCCGTTGGAGTGCGTCATGACGCCGACCGAGTCCCAAGTCCACTCGTTGCGATACAGGTCTTCCCAGTCGCGATAGGGGTAGTCCTTGAGCGGATCCTCGATCGGCTGGATCTTCGAGAAGGCCCACAGGCTCGAGGGCGCGGCCGCGCTCGCGAGCGCGCCCAGGGAGAACTGCAGGAATCTACGGCGGCTGGTGCCGTCAGCGGGACTGTTCATGACTTTCCTCACTCGATTGCGTCCGGGTAGGTAACAGTGCATTCACTGTTGGCGTACTTTGTTGATGGTGATCAAACATGCGACATGTCAGTAACTTCTGATATTTTTCCTGCATCTTCTTCGAAATCCTCGTAAATCCATAAGCAATATCACGGATGATCTGTGCCGGCCGGCTGACCTTGCCTTGTTCATGCTGCAGCCTTCCGTCCTGCGGAGCAGTTCAATGCATGACTCCCGGGTCGATACGCGCGCGGTGAGCCTCGGTGGGCAAGAAACCGGCACAAGGTTTGCGTCTTCTCCTGTTGAATCAAAGCCACAATCAATTCATGGTTTTGGATAGTCCTATGCATAAACCGGGCCAACACTCAAAAATGGGACGCAAGCGCATGAAAACTCAGGAAACTTCTCGAACTGAAAGCGCACGTTGGGCTTGGAACGGTGCTGTTGGTACAGAGAACGGTTGCCGCGCCAGGTTGGCGGGGTTACCTTGGCGTAACAAGACTGGAAAAAAGCTCATTTGGGGTTACGAACTCGTAACAGCGACACGCATGAAGACCTGGATCGCCGCCGTTCTAGTCCTGCTCTTCGGGGCGCTCGCTCCGGATGCCGGCGCCGCGCATCAGGCACCAGTGCGGATCGGACTGACCGCGACCTTCCCGAACGATCAATACCGTGCCCTCGAAGAGTGGCGCCGTTACCTGGAGCGCCGCCTCGAGCGCCCGGTGGAGTTCGTCCGGCGTGACAGCTACGCCGAAGCGATGGATCTGCTTCGCTTGCAGAAGATCGATTTCGCGTGGGTCTGCGAATATCCCTTCGTGTTCTTCAAGGGACAGATGAAGCTTCTGGCGATACCGCTGTATCGGGGACGCCCCTACTACCAGTCCTACCTGATCGTGCCGGCCGGCGACCGCAGCACGCGTTCGATCACGCAGCTCGAGGGGACCGTCTTCGCGTACGCCGACCCGTACTCCAACACCGGCTACTTGAGTCCCCGCTTCGACTTGCAGCAGGCGGGCTACGACCCCCAGCAGTTCTTTCGCAAGACGATCTTCACTTGGTCACATCGCAAGACGGTGGAGGCGGTGGCCTCGGGTCTCGCTCAGGGCGGAGCGGTGAGCAGCCATGTGTGGGAAACCCTGTCCACCGTCAAACCCGAGCTCACCGCCGCCACGCGGGTGGTGGCGACATCGGCGGAGTTCGGCTTTCCACCGTTTGTAGCGCGCACCGAGATCGGTGCTGCGGTATTCGACGACCTGCAGCGAGTGCTGCTGACAATGAGCGAGGACGAGGACGGCAGGCGACTGCTGCGTCAACTAAACCTCGACGGTTTCATGCGCGGTGATCCCGCCCTGTATGACCGGGTCGATTCGATGATTCGGAGCTTCAGCGCGCAATGAGAAGGTGGTTCGATCTCAGCTTCCGCTACAAGGTCCCACTCTGGGGAAGTGCCCTCATCGTCATTGCGGCATTGGCGGTATCCGCGGCGTTCATGGCCCAGGCGTACGACGATCTTCGCCGGGATCTGGTCGACAGCTCCGCGAGCCTAGGGCGGGCGTTGGCCAGGAACGTGTTCCCGGCCATGCTCAACGACGAAGTGTGGCGCGCCTTCGAGATCATTCGCGCGCCATTGTCTGCTACGCCCGGGGACAGCACGGTTCAACCGGAGATCCTTCTCGCTCTGGACCAGCGTCAGCAGGTCTTCGTGGCGACCGATCCTGCTACTGCCCCGTTATCGATCCAGATGTCGGAGATCGGGGGTGACTATCCCGCCTTGGCGCGCCAACTCGCCGCCGCATCGGAGACTGCGACGGTTGAGCACATTGGGGCGCAGCACCTCTATGTCGCCGTGCCGATCGCCGACGACGGCATGCGGCTGGGCACGCTGGTCGTCGTGCATTCGAAGGACGTATTCCTCCCGCGCTTTTGGAGCGTCGCACGCCGCGGTGCGCTCACCGGCCTGCTCGTGCTTGCGCTGCTGCTGCCAATCAACTGGTACTGGGGACGGCGCATGGCGGGCCCCTTGGTGGATCTGGCACGAAGCATCGACAGCGTGTCGGAGGGCGTCCCGCATACGCCCCCTCCCGCGGACTACCCCTATCGCGACGAGCTCGGGCGCCTGTTCGACGCCTACGGCCTGATGGTGCGGACGCTGCAGGACAAGAACCGGCTCGAAAAGGAGATGATCCGCTCCGAGCGCCTCGCGGCGATCGGCCGCCTATCCGCCGGAGTCGCGCACGAGATCAACAATCCTCTCGGTGGAATGCTGGTGGCGCTCGACAACTTCAAGCGCCGCGGCGGCCACGACGAGCGCACCCTGAAGACCGTCGCAATGATCGAGCGCGGCCTTTCCCAGATCCGCGACACGGTGGGCGCTATGTTGGTCGAGGCCAAGGTGAAAAGCCGGGACTTCGGGCCGCAGGACCTCGACGACCTCATCACGCTGCTGGCCGCCGAAGCGCGCAAGCGAAAGGTGACGGTCGACATCGACAGCAATTTGTCGGAGAAGGTACCGCTGCCCGCCACGCTGTTGCGCCAGATCCTCATGAACCTACTGCTCAACGCGATACAGGCATCCGATCCCTCCGCGGAGGTGCGCTGCACGGTTCGTCACGCCGACGGCACCATCATCGTGGAGACTTTCAACACCGGCCGCCCCATCCCCGAGGAGGTCATGAGCCACCTCTTCGAGCCCTTTGCGACGGGAAAGGAGAATGGCTCGGGACTAGGGCTCTGGGTGACTTATCAGATCGTTTCACAACTGGGCGGGCAAGTCGTGGCCGAGCGCCTCGAGGAGACGACGCGCTTTCGCGTCGTCCTGCCGGCAGGAGAATCAGCATGACAGCGAGTACGTTGCGCATCTGTCTCGTTGAGGATGACGAGCTCATGGGCGAGGCGTTGAGCGAACGCTTCGAGATGGAAGGCCTCGCGTGCGACTGGCATCCGCGCGGCAAGGATGCGCTGCTGGCCTTGCAGCGCCGTCGCTACAGCATCGTCGTAAGCGACATTAATCTGCCCGACATCAGCGGCGAAGAGCTCTTCATCACCCTGCGCGAAGCGCGCACCGATCTGCCGCCCTTCCTCTTCATGACCGGCTACGGCGCGATCGACCAGGCCGTGCGGCTGCTCAAGCTCGGTGCCGCCGATTATGTTGCCAAGCCACTCGATGTTGACGCCCTTGTGCAGCGCATCCGCACACTGGGGAGGCCATTGGAGCCGGCCGGCGAAGCCCAGGACGGACTTGGGCTCTCCCCCGCCATGCAGGCCATCGACCGCATGCTGGGCCGCCTCGCGACCTCCGACGGCACAGTGCTCATCACAGGGGAATCGGGCGTGGGCAAGGAGCAGGTCGCCCGGCGCCTCCACGCCTTGGCGGACGGCGGGCGAGCGCGGCCCTTCGTGGCGGTCAACTGCGGCGCCATCCCGGACACCCTTCTCGAAGCGGAGCTTTTCGGCTTCGAGAAGGGGGCATTCACCGGCGCCATCAAGGAGCGCCGCGGTTATTTCGAGCAGGCCGACGGGGGCACCCTGTTTCTCGACGAAGTTGGCGACATGCCGCCCGCAATGCAGGTCAAGCTTCTGCGCGCGATCCAAGAGCGCACGATCACCCGCGTGGGTGCGGAGAACCCGTTCGAGGTGGACGTCCGCCTCGTTTGTGCCACCCACGAGGACCTCCACCGCCTCGTCGAGACCGGCCGTTTCCGCGAAGACCTCTATTACCGGATCAACGTCATCCACCTGCCCATTCCGCCGCTGCGGGAGCGTCGCGAGGACATTCTGTGGCTGGCACGGCGTTTCCTTGCGGAACAATCGGACAAGCGCGGCGGTACACCTTTTGCCCTCAGTGCGACTGCGGAACGCGGCCTTCTGGCCCATCCCTGGCCCGGCAACATCCGCGAACTGAAACACGCCATCGAGCGCGCCTGCATTCTCAGTGAACGCCCACAGATCAGCCCCGAAGCGCTGCTGGGCGAGGCGCTACAGCCAGCCTTGAGCGGGGCTCTCGACGGTGAAACCCTGGCTGGGCATCTTGAGCGCTGTGAGAAACGCTACCTCGAACAAGCCCTGTCACTGCAACAGTGGCGAATCGGCGATACCGCGGAAGCACTTGGCATCAGCCGCAAGACGCTCTGGGAGAAGATGAAGAAGCATGGCATTGCCGAACCGGCGCGTTGACGTCTCCCGGCTATCGGTCGGCAAGCCCCCGCCACGCGGCAATCAGCCCGGCGGCGCGCGCGAGCAGACGGCGCCTGCGGCCGCCTGCCGCCCGCGCTGTGCCGCGCCCTAGGGATTGCCGAACTGCTCGCGAAGGAACGGCAGCATCGCGTCGACCACTTCCGGGGCGTCCGTGGTGGTGGCGTTGTAGTCGAAATAGATTGGCAGCGTCGCGCTCATTTCTCCAGGTCCCGCCTCTTCTGCTCGTACTCCTCGCGGTCGATTTCACCACGCGCATAGCGCTCCTGCACGATCTCCAGCGGTGTCTTCTCCCGCGGCAGCTCGCCCCCCCCCNCCAGCGCCACGATCCCGGCCACTACCAGGACCAGCACCAGGGCCCAGAACAGGATCATGAAGAGGAAGCCGAACCCCATGCCCCATCCGCCGAAGTCATCCCACTGACCCATCATGTCCGTGCCCTCCATGCGCCGCGGCGCCAGGCCGGCACTGCCGCCTGCATCCGCCGCTCAATGCCCACGACCGCCAGCAGCGCCACCACAAGGAGGGGCACGACCGGCATGTTCAGGGCCATCCAGGCGAAGCGGTCATAGCACCAGCCGGACGAGCGCGTGGTCGCGGCGACGAGGCCGACGATCGCGAACTCGATGACTGCCTGCACCTTCACCTGCTCGGCCGGACGATAGGTCTGCGTCAGCAGTGGGGTACCGCCGACGAAGGGGGAGTTCCGGCCCATGGCCCGTTCCCTTCACGACGACGTCCGCGCCAGCGTTTCACGCATCCGGAGCGCTGCGACGACGCCGGACAGGAAGGTTAGCGCCGCCACCAGCCAGACCGCCACGCCCAGGCCGAACAAGTCGGCCGTGAGACCCGCCAGCAGCGCGCCGACCGCGTAGCCGAGATCGCGCCACAGCCGGTATACACCCACCGCGGAGGCGCGCCAGGTGGGATGCGCGACGTCGCCGATGGCGGCGAGCAGGGTCGGATAGACCATCGCGGTGCCGAGTCCGAGCAGCACCGCGCCGAGCCCGAAGACGGCGAAGTCCGTTCCGGCCGCAGTGATCGCGATGCCTGCCGCCTGCACCCACATGCCGCACACGATCAGCCCCTTGCGGCCGATGCGGTCGGAGAGCGCGCCGGTGAATATCTGCGTGATGCCCCACACGGCAGGATAGATCGCGGCGAGCATGCCGATCTGTGCGAGCGTCATCCCCGCGGCGGCGAACAGCAGTGGAAAGAGCCCCCAGGCCATGCCGTCGTTGAGGTTGTTCACCAGCCCCGCCTGGCTCACGCTGGAGAGATTGCGGTCGCTGAGCGAGGTGCGGCGGAAGATCTCGCCCTGCGTCGGCCGGTCGTCCGCCTCCGTCCCGTGGTGGGTGCGCACCTCATGGGCGACGTGGTGGCGGGACTCACGCACCGCGAACACCGACAGCGCCAGCCCTAGGACGACGTAGCCCACGCCGAGATAGAAGGGCTCGGGGCGCAGCCCGTGGGTGGTCGCCAGCCAGCCAGTGGCGAGCGCGCTGGCGGCGACCGCGAAGTAGCCCGCGAACTCGTTCAGGCCCATCGCCAGGCCGCGTTGCTTGGGCCCCACCAGGTCGATCTTCATGATCACGGTGGTGGACCAGGTGAGCCCCTGGCTCACGCCCAGGAGCACGTTGGCGGCCAACACCCAATTCCAGTCGGGCGCCCACATGAGCATGAAAGGCACCGGGATTGCCGCCAGCCAGCCGGCGACGAGCACGTGCTTGCGTCCGAAGCGATCGGACAGCCGCCCGGCGAAGTAGTTGGTGAGCGCCTTGGTGATGCCGAAGACGACGATGAAGGAGAGGATCGCGGTGCGCGCCGCGATGCGGAACTCCTCCTCGGCGATGGCGGGCAGGATGCTGCGCTCCAGGCCCACCATCGCGCCGACGAAGGCATTGACCAGCACCAGCAGCGCAAACTGGCCGAGGTTCTCGCGCAGGCCGAGGCGGATCGGCACCGAGGCGGTATGCATCGCTCAGTCCGCGAGGCCGAGGTTGGCGCGCATCATCGCGTCCATTTCGGCAGGCCGGGGCGGAATCTCCCGCGTCAGATCGTCGATGAAGGCCGCACGATCCATCGTCAGCGCCGGGTTCCAGCGTTTTTCGAAACCCAGCGTCGACGAGGGCTTGCCGGACAAGCCCGCACCACACACGCTGCCCGCCTGGTGACCGGGAAAGATCTCCAGCACATCGGGCAGCGGCAGCAGCTTCGCGTGCAGGCTGTCGTAAAGGATGCCGGCCGTCTCAGATTCCCGCCCGGCGAGATCTGGCCGGCCCGCGGCGCCGACGAACAGGGTATCGCCGGTGAGCACGAACCAGGGCGCCGCACCCCGGCGCATGTCGGTCGCCAGCAGGCAGACGCTGTCGGGCGTGTGGCCGGGCGTGTGGAGCACCTTCACCTTGACGTTGCCGACGTCGAGGATCTCGCCGTCGCCCAGCGGTTGGAAATCGAACTTCACGCGCCCGGCGTTCGATTCGTGCAGACAATAGGGTGCGCCCACCCTTTGCGCCAGCGTGCGGCCACCCGAGTAGTGGTCGGCGTGGACGTGGGTGTCGATCACGTAGCATATGTCGACCGCGGCCTTGCGCGCCTCCTCGATGAACCAGTCTTCGTCGCCCGCGACAACGTCGACCGCCACCGCCTTGGCATGCCCGGCACAGCCAAAGAAGTACGAGAGCGAGGACTCCCGGGTTGCGAGCTGCCTGAAGAACATGTTCGATCCCCCTAGACTAAGAGCGTATTGTCCGCTCGATGGTCCACTGCACGAGTGCGCCTGTGCAGACGCGCTTTCATTCGACAGGGCCGGGTAAAGCAAAACCCCCGACGCGCACGGCCCGGTTACTTTTCGGCGGCGACAACGAGAAACGCGCCATGGAGAAACGCATTCGGCGTCAGCTGTTCCACCAACCGGGCAGTTCTCGATCCGCCTGGAATGAAGACCGCACTTTTCAGTTCGAATCGGCCGATCGGTAGAGACGCGAGCGAGCGGCGGATTTCCTTCTCGGTGTGCCAATGGGCGCCTTGATAAGCGCCCGTACCGCCGTAGCGCCCCTTTTCGCGCCATAACAAGCTACTCCTATTCAAGAGCCCGATGGCAAACCGGCGCCGGGTGACACGGTTGATTTCTCTGAACGCGCGTGACCAGTCCTGGATGAAACACAAAGCGGTAACCGAGAATACGCAGTCAAAGGTTTCGTCAGCAAACGGCAGACGCAGCGCATCAGCCTGCACATAGTTCGACGAGGAATCTCTCTGAATGGCGAACTTCAGCCACGATAGGTCGAGGTCGACACCGGTCATCTTCAAGGACGCGTGAGCGGCAAGCCGCCGCGTGAACCAGCCTGTACCACATCCCACATCAAGAACTCGCTCGCCGTGCCGAGGGCCGAGCAACCGCACAAGCAAACCATACTCGGTTTCGCCGATCCAGCGACCCCGTTCGCTGTCATACCACGCGTCGTAGTCGGCGGGGTTCAAGGTTCTACCAATCGACGCCAAGCCAGAACCAGTGCGCTTGCCGCCCGTTCAACGTCATCCATCGATGTTGGCCATCCGGTCGACAGCCGCACGGCGCCGGTCGCGCGCGCGGCATCGCAACCGATGGCCGCAAGAACGCCGCTCACGGCATCTCCGGCGGAATGGCAAGCCGAACCGACCGAGGCTGCGACATGCTCGCTCGCGGCCTGCAGCAATGCGCGGCCGCTGACGCTGGGAAAGGAGACGTGAAGGGTGTTGGGCAGGCGTTCGGTCGGATGGCCGTTGAGGACGAGCCCGGGAACGGCGGCCTGAAGCCGCTCTTGCAGCGCGTCCCGCGTCGCCCGCAACCGCGCATCAACTGACGGCAAGCGCCCGCGCGCCAGGCGCGATGCAGCGCCCAGGCCGGCGATGGCGGGGACGTTCTCGGTGCCGGGGCGCAACCCGTGCTCCTGACCCGCCCCGAACAGGATGTTGACGATCGGCGTGCCCCGGCGTACGTACAGCGCGCCAATGCCTTTCGTTGCATAAAATTTGTGCCCGGCAAGCGTCAGGAGATCGACGCCGAGCGTTTCGACGTCGACCGGGATCTTGCCGACGGACTGCGCAGCGTCGGTGTGCAGCAAGATTCCGTCTCGTCTCGTGATGTCCGATATTTCCCGGATCGGCTGCATCGTCCCGATCTCGTTGTTGGCGTGCATGATCGATACCAGCGCCGTGTCGGGTCGCAATGCCGCTTTCACGTCGGCGGCCGACACACGGCCAAAGCCATCGACCGGAACCACCGTCAACGCCCACCCCTCGCGCTTCAACTGCAGCGCGGGCTCCATGACTGCCGGGTGCTCGATGGCGCTCACGACCAGATGCCGCTTTGTAGCTTGAAGCTTTCGGGCAACCCCCAGGAGCGCCAGGTTGTTCGCTTCGGTCGCACACCCGGTGAAGCACACCTCGTCGGAGTCAGCAGCGCCGATCAGTTCCGCCACTGCGGCACGGGCGTCCTCAACCGTTGCATGCGCCTCCCGCCCGAGGGAATACGAGGAGGAAGGATTGCCGTACGTTGCAACCATGCTGCGCATGGCTGCCTCGACAACCTCTGGCGCCACTGGCGTGGTGGCGTTGTAGTCGAGATAGACCGGCGGCGTCATTGCAGCGCCTGCTCGAGATCGGCGATCAAGTCCTCGGCGTCCTCCAGCCCGATCGAAAGACGCAACATGGCGTCCGAGATGCCACGGCGTGCGCGCTCCTCGGGCGTCAGGCCATGGTGTGTCGTCGTGCAGGGCTGCGTCACGAGACTTTCGGCGCCGCCAAGGCTGGCCGCCAAGGCAAAGAGCTCCAGACGGTCGGCCACGCGGGTTGCGCCCTCCCCATCGCCTGCCACTTCGATGGTGAGCATTCCGCCAAAGCCGT
Organism: Diaphorobacter sp. J5-51; assembly: GCF_001023515.1. Classification (NCBI taxonomy): domain Bacteria; kingdom Pseudomonadati; phylum Pseudomonadota; class Betaproteobacteria; order Burkholderiales; family Comamonadaceae; genus Diaphorobacter; species Diaphorobacter sp. J5-51. Next base: position 49,080 of record NZ_JSYI01000101.1, read on the forward strand.
GCATCTGTGTCTTTGCCAAGCCGTGACCAGAAAAATCCGGTAAGCCCGGGTAGAACACGCGCTTTACCTTCGGGTGCCGTGCCATGGCTTCGGCAACGGCCAGCGCCGACGCATTTTGCTGTCGCACTCGAACGACCAGAGTCCGCAGACTCCGCGACAGCAGCGATGCAGTTTCGGGTGCGATCATGGAGCCGAGGTTCTTGCGCCAACTCCAGATTGGCAATAACAGGTCCTTAGCCCCCATGATGGCACCCGCGGTCAGGTCGCTGTGACCGCCCAGATACTTGGTGGCGCTATGCACCACGAAATCAGCCCCGAGTTCGAGCGGGCGCTGATTGACTGGAGAAGCAAAGGTATTATCCACTGCGACTCGGGCACCGTAGATGTGGGCCTTCGCCGCGATGGCCCGGATGTCGAAGAGTTCGAGTGCGGGATTTGTCGGCGTTTCGAAGAAGACGAGCTTCGGTCCTTCGGCGAGCAGCTGATCCAGTCGGCTCAGTTCGCTTCCGAGGATGAAATGGGTCTTAATGCCCAACTGAGGCAGTTGGGTTGCAAGCAATTCTAGGGTGCCGCCGTAGGCATCCCCAATACAGACGATGCCGTCCTGGCCGTAGGTCAAGAACAACGCCGTTTCCGCCGCCATGCCCGAGCAGAAGGCCCAGGCGAGTTCAGCGCCTTCCAGACCGGCCAGGGTTTCCTCCAGGGCGAAGATACTGGGATTGAGACCATATCGCGTGTAGAGCGCCCCTGGTTTCATCCCATCTACGACATACAGTAGATCCGCGGTCGAGGGGAAGGCGAAGGTCGTGGTGTTGTAGATCGGCGTATGTGGGCTACCGTGGGCGTCCCGCTGGTTGCTGCCATGAATGGCACGGGTAGCTAGACCCCGGGCGTCTTCGCTATGCATAGTACTTTCTCCGATACGAAAATGATCGACTCCGGGGCCCTGCTTCAGGGATTCAACGGAACATCCATCGGCTGGATGATGCTAAATGCACCGCGAATATCCCCGACCATGTAGTCGGCTGCGCGATCATGCGGATAAGCAGCGCTGGCCTTCTTCCAGGCCGAACTTAGTTTCTCTTTGGGGCCGTGACATGAAAGACACGCATCCTGTGTCCCGATCGCTTGCATGAAACGGAATTGTTTCGTCCCATTGCTGTGGTCCGTGACGCCAGCTCGGGTCATCCCCTGCAAGGATTCCCCATCAATCACCCTGCGTCTGAATTGTTCGAACCCTTCCCGTTCCCACTCGTCCGGCAGCCCGGTCCGCGGATTGCGCGCACGGGTTCCTACGCGGGTGATGCGCCATCCTGTCTTGATTGATGCCCGGTTCAGGACTCCCGGCGCGATCTCTTGGCACACCTTCATTGCACCGTCCAGGCCATTGGCTTCCACCGCTTCCTTCTGGCGAGCAGTTATCTCGGAAATGACTTCCTTTAGAGCTTCCTTAGCTGCAGCCTGCCGCGCCTCGGACTGTTGATCTGCAAATGCGTTCGCGCTGCAAAGCGAAATGAGGACCCATGCTAGGACATTGGGCACAGACGTCGTTTTCATTCGTTTAACCTCTCCTGAAGTAATCGACAAGCTGTCTGCTCAGCCTTGCTTGGTGGCGCAGCTCTTGCAGCCGCAGACCCTATAGAGAGGACAAAAGCCAACAAGCCCCGTCGCAAGTGGTACTACGCCGACCCAGCCCCAGGCGCCGATACTTCCCATCACGGTTGCACCGATCAAGCCGACCCCAAGCAGAACGCGTATGGCGCGGTCCCAGGTTGAAACGTTCTTTTCCATTTCTCTACTCCTTGCTGTTGAGTTGCAGGTTTGAAGACGTGTGCATGCCCTCAGGCTGGCGTTGCCACCGGCCGGAGCCGACGCTCGATGCCGATCGCGGCGATCAAGGCAAGAATCAGCAACGGCACCACGGCCAGGTTGAGCGTGGCCCAGCCAAAACGGTCATAGAGCCAGCCGGCCGATAGCGTCGCGAGCGCCACCAGGCCGAAGATCGAGAACTCGTTGATCGCCTGGACCTTCATCTGCTCCGACGGGCGATACGTCTGGGTGAGCAGCGCCGTACCGCCGATAAAGGCGAAGTTCCAGCCGACACCGAGCAGGATCAAGGCGGACAGGAAGTGCAGAAACTCGACGCCAAGCAACGTGATCCCGACATGCGCGAGCAGCAGGACGAAGCCGGTCTGCATGATGCGGGGCGCGCCGTAGCGTTTGATCAAGTTACCGGTGAAGAACGACGGCGCGAACATCCCGACGACGTGCCACTGAATCACCGGCGTGACGCTGGTCGAGGACAATCCGCACCCGATCATCGCCAGCGGGGTCGCGGTCATCACCATGATCATCACGGCATAGCCGACTGCTGCACCCAGGACCGAAGCGCGCAGCGCCGGTTGCGCGAGGATCTCGCGCAAGGGCCGCGCCGCACCGCCGGCCGCGACGACCACCGGCTTGAGCCGCACGCACGTCAGCAGCGCCAGGGCGATCACGCTGAGTGCGGCCTGGCCGACGTATGATCCGACGAACAGTCCGCTGACGAACCAGTCTCGCCCCCACTGGCCCAGTTGAGGCCCGAGGAACGCAGCGACGACACCGCCCGCGACCACCCACGAGATGGCCCGGCTGACATGAGCTGAATCGACGGCCTCTGCGGCGGCGAACCGGTAATAGTTCGCGAAGCCCTGGTAGCAGCCCAGCAGCAGATGGCCCAGCACGAAGAGTTCGAACGAATGTCGCTGCAATCCGAGCGCGGCGATCGTGCTACCGGAGACCCCAAGCGCAGCGCCGATCAGGAATCCCGTACGCCGTCCAAAGCGGCGCATCAGGATCGCCGCAGGCAGTGACGCAATCGCCGTCCCGATGACCATGACGGCAACAGGCAGCGTCGCGAGACTCTTGTCGGGTGCGAGCCCGCTTCCAAGAATCGCCGCCAGCGCCATGGACATGACGATGGCGGACAGCATCATGGCCTGGCTTGAAGCCAGGAGCAGAACGTTGCGGCTGCCTGGAAACACTTGCCCCCCCTGGATCATTCGAGCGCTCAAAACACCAACACCTTGTCCGCCTCGGCGGTCCATTGGGCGAGTTCGCCCATCGTCGAGCGTCGGGCACCATCGACCATGTCTTGATCGGTCAGCCCGCGCGCATCCATGCAGGTGCCGCACAAGGCCACTTCACCCTTGCGCAGGATCTTTCCGAGCATGAGCTGGACGTTGTAGTAGCCCTCAGGGACCTTCTGGCCGGCTTTGGCACAGCCGACCGCATCGGCCATCAGGAAGACCCGCACCCGCTGATCTTCACGGCCGGCGAGCGCCCCGGCGAGCCGCAGCGCGTTGTAGGCCCGCTCATTGCCGTAGGGCGCGTCATTGATGATGAAAAGCGTGCTGGACATAACATTGCTCCCTGGTTTTGCATTGAAGTGGATGACGGGTGAGCGGCAGTCGGTGGCCCATCAGCGCTTATCCGCCGCCTCTACCGGGAGGCCGGCTGCTTCCCATTCGCTGACGCCGTCAAGAATCTTGCGGACCCGATAACCCTTCGCCGCGAGCAGGGCCACGGCCTCATCCGAGAGCAGGCAGAACGGGCCGCGGCAGTACGCGACGATCTCCTTGTCGAGCGGCAACTCGGTGAGCCGACGCTCGAGCTCGGCGACCGGCATCGAGCGGGCGAAAGGCAGGTGCGCAGTCTCGTACTCGGTTTGCGGGCGCACGTCGATCACGACAACTTCGCCGCGCTGCGCGCGCTCCAAGAGGGTTTGGCGACCAACAGCCGCAAGCCGGGCAGGATCGGCCACCATTTGGCCAAGCGCGACACGCAACTCGACCAGATGCTCTTCGGCCACCTCGCGCAACATGACCCAAAACCGGGCGACATCCGGGCCACTGAGCCGGTAGATCACAAACTTGCCGTCACGACGCGATGCCACCAAGCGCGCCTCTTTCAAGGTTTTTAGGTGCGCGCTGGTGAGCTTGACGTCTACGGCTAGCTCGCCGGCGAGCGTCTCAACGGTTTTTTCGCCCTGAGCCAACAACTCAAGCAGTTCCAACCGTTTCGGGCTGGAAACCGCCTTGCCGATTCGGGCTACCTGTTCGTAGAGCAGGTCTTTCAAGAGTCTTTGTTCCATGCGAAGATTCTAACGATCGTGCGAATGTTATGCAAGCCACTGCCCATGAATTCGTAGTGAACGGCCACGCCTTAGGGCTACCACACACTCAACGTACGCTTTTCCATTTTCCAGAACGACCGCTGGAAAACCGAAACACGATGAGCTCAATCCCGAGCGGCTGGCAACTTGGTGCGCTGCACGTTGCGCTAAAGGGACCAAGCTGGTGAGAGCTTGGTCAGGCTGTGGCTCCGAATGAAAAGACGGAACCACAAGCGCCGGCCCTTGCTCACGTCGGGTGCCGGGGGCTGCACTGCCGTCGCTCCCTGCATGGTCTGACACTACACGCAGGCTCGTGTGTGTGCGCCCTGACAACGAGGTAATCATCTAACAGGCCCCGAGCACGGGGTAGGAGCGAGTGGGGTCGGACCGGCCGAGCCCGAGCAAAGCGAACAGGAGGCCAGGATGGAGTTCCGATTGTTGCGCTATTTCGTCGCCGTGGCCGAAGAGCTGCATCTGGCGCGCGCTGCCGAGCGCTTGGGCATCGAACAGTCTCCCGTGTCTCGGGCGATGCGCGACCTTGAACGCCTGCTGGGCGTGCAGTTGTTCGACCGCAGATCTCGACAGACGCGGCTCACTTGGGCTGGCCAAGTGCTACTCTGCGAAGCTAGGCGGGTGCTGGCCACCGTCGAACAGGCGGTACAGGCCACCAAGGGGGCCGCCTGGGGCTACCAAAGCTACCTGCGCATCGCCATTTGCGACGACTTGGCCCAGCCACGCATCGCCACGCTGCTGGCCGACAGCCGCGAGGAGGAGCCAGAGCTGGATATCCGCGTCTTCGGTCTGCCGTTCTCGCAGCAGCTCAAAGGCCTGCACGACGATCTGCTGGACATTGGCTTTGCGTTGTCGGACGCGGTCAACGAGGGCCTGATCGCCGAGGCGGTCTGGACCGACCCGCTGTTCGTGATCGTGCCGGCGCGCCACCCTTTGCTGGCCAATGCCGCGGTCAGGCTGGATGACGCACTGAAGTTCCCGGTGGTGCTGTGTCATCCGGAGGCGCATTCGGGCTGCCACCATCAGATCCGGGCAGTGCTCGAAGGCGCAGCCGTACCGCCCAGGGTGGTGGACCATGTGACGAACCTGGGCGTGATGCTGACTCTGGTGGGGGCCGGCTACGGCATCGGCTTCGTCAGTGCCTCGCAGGTGCAGACGCTACAGCGCCCGGACATCTACTTTCGTCCCCTGGCCGGCACCCCACCGATGCTCTCTACCTACCTGCTTCGCCGCCAGGGCGAGCCCTCGGAGCCCATGAAGCGATTCATCGAGCGGGTGAAAGACGGGGCCGCGCCGCTCGATGATGAGCCAGTCCTTTGAGGACGCAGCTCACCTGTCCGTTGCGGCCTGTGGCGTGATGTGCCAGTGGACAGATAGACTTCGGGATGAAATCCGATGCTCTGGCTGTTGGTGGATGTGCTTGGCTCGCCTTGGATCACCCGCAACGGCCTGCGTTGACCAGGCCGAAGACCTGAGTCCACAATCGAGTCCATTCCGTGACGCTTGGATCGGAAAAGACGTTCGTAATAATCGAGTTAGCGACCGGGTGCTGTTCCCATCGCCCGCTCCATTGCAACAATTCATGTTGCGTCATATCCAGCCAAAACCACTGGAAAATCAACAGGTTAGGCTGATTTAAGCCGTCACAAGCAGTCATAGGCAGTCTTTACAGCGCACAGACTGCGGGGGAACAATCTGGGGGAACGAGGCAAATTCACTGCCTTTTCTCTGAATCTGTTCCCCCATGCTGACAGAAATCGCTTGTAAATCAACAACTTGCCCTCCTGACAAGCCGCGCGCCCGCTTTGCCGATGCTGGTGGCCTGTACTTGGAAGTCACCCCCAACGGTTCCAAGCGCTGGTTTTGGAAGTACCGTTCCGTCGGCAAGGAAAAGCGCCTTGCGCTTGGCAACTACCCGGAAGTCACGCTGAAGCAGGCCCGCTTCGCACGCGATGACGCCCGCAAGCTGCTTTCCACAGGCGCAGACCCTGTGCAGCAACGCAAGGTGGCCAAGGCGACAGCCCGCGTTAGTAGCGCAAACACCTATGAAGCGATTGCCCGCGAGCTGCACGGCCTGAAGGAACGTGAGTGGAGCGCCGCCTATGCTGGCAAGTGGCTGCGCATGTCCGAAGCGAACCTGTTCGGATGCTTTTCGCCCATGTCGGCGCCTACGGCGAAGCTCTCGTTCGAGATCGCCCAGCTGCGACGCCTGAAGTTCGGCAAGAAGAGCGAGCAGCTCGATGCCGAACAACGCGTGCTGTTCGACGAGGCTCTGGACGCCGACCTTGCCGCGGCTGAGGCGCAGCTCCAGGAACTGCTGGGCAAGAAGAAGCCGCCGGCTACGCCTGGCGCGATGCCTAAGCGCACCGCCTTGCCGGCGGACCTGCCGCGCGTGGACTGCCACCACGAGCCCGAGAACACCCGCTGCGCGTGCGGCTGTGCGCTCAAGCGCATCAGCGAGAAGCTGGACTACACGCCGGGCGTGTTCACGGTCGAGTGCCACATCCGCAGCAAGTGGACCTGCGCATAGGTGCCGAACGCTGACCCAGGCGCCGGTCCCGGCGGAGATCATCGCCAAGGGCATCCCCACCTCCGGGCTGCTCGCGTAGGTGCTGGTCGCAAAGGACTCCGACCATCTGCCGCTTACATGGTCGTCCCTAGGCAAGCAGGAATAAGCTGCGTGAGTGAATCGGGAGGTTTGCGTAGCTGATGGCTGGCCAGCAGCGTCTGCGCCGGCGGCTTCACCGGCACGAAGCGCATGTGCGGGCGGGTTGCCGCCTCGCAGATCGCTGCGGCATCGGCCGCACCGTTCTTGCGCCCCTTGCCGGCCATGCGGTAGGGCGTGACGAAGTGGCCTGCAATCAGCCGCGCATCCAGCCCATAGCCGCGCAGCTTGCGTGCCCAGTGATGCGCACCGCCGCAGGCCTCCAGGGCCACCAGGCAGCCGGGAGGCAGCTCCGCGCACCAGGCCGCAAACTTGTCAGCGGCCAGCGCCTTGGCAACCACCACGCGCGCATCCACCGCATGCACCTAGATAACCCGCTTGGCCAGATCCACCCCGACTCGGGCAATCTCGTTCATGGACTTCCCCTTTCACATGGCTGCAGATTGATGACTTGGGGAGCACCATCGCGGTGGCAGCCAACATTTGTTTCCTGGCTGCTTACGATTGAGTCACATCAATCGGCCAGCAGATCGCTGGATGTTGACTCTTGACTTTCGGCATGTTAGGCGCAATATCTTGCAAAGTCTTGCAAGAATTTCCTCAGGCGAGGCCGCGTGACGACGGAACTTGTGGGGGTGGTATGACAGCGCGCCAGCAGGCGATCTTCACACTCGACGAGTTGGCTGCCTACTTGAAAGTCGGCAAGCGGACGCTTTACCGGCTCGCCTCGCACGGGGAGATTCCGGCCTTCAAGGTCGGCGGGACGTGGCGGTTTCGTCAAAGTGAAATCGATCAATGGATCAATGATCAGATCCAAGCAGGCAGAAAGAAGGAGGTGATACGCACAGATGAGCAGCCAAAGTCAGCGGAACACTCCGTGTCGTCTGGGCGCGCTGTCCGTCGCCGCAGGCAAACGGAGTGAGCGAGAGTCTTCAATTTTTCTTCTGGAGGTGTGACATGGACATTGATTTCAAGAAATTGGCTCCCTGGAACTGGTTCAAGAAGGAGCAGGAAGAACAACAGAGCACTGCCTCGCTGCCGGTGCAGCGCAACGACCTGCCGGTGGCGGGTGGGCCCGTCAGTCCCATCCTGCAATTGCATCGCGAGATCGACCGCCTGTTCGACGACGCGTTTCGAGGCTTCGGTTTCCCGACGCTGGCCATGCCACGCTGGCCGTCGGACTGGCCGGGCATGCTGAAGCCGGCGCTGGACATCCAGGAGACCGACAAGCAGTACAAGATCGCCCTGGAAGTACCCGGCGTCGAGGAAAAAGACATCCAGATCACGCTCGCCAACGACGTGCTGCTGGTGCGCGGTGAAAAGCGTCAGGAGCAGGAAACGAAAGACGGCGGTTTCCACCGGGTGGAGCGCTCCTACGGCAGCTTTCAGCGCGCTCTGAACCTGCCGGCCGATGCCAACCAGGACACGATCAAGGCCGCTTTCAAGAACGGCGTGCTCACGATCACGATGGAAAAGCGCGAGGCCAGTACGCCCAAGCAGGGGCGCTCGATCCCGATCAACGACTGACGCGGGGCAGCGCGTTTTTCTCAAAAACCACAAAGAGATGAGGCACCGTGATCTGCGGTGCCTCGCCCAGTTAACCCTCTCAGGAGCATCAGCATGGCCAGAAAACAATGCCAAGTCTGCGGCCAACCCGCCACGGTGCGGGTGGAAGCCAATCTCAATGGTCGCCACAGCACCATGCTGTTGTGTGACGATCACTATCGCCAACTGGCGCGCCAGCAAAAGCGCACCGTCTCGCCGCTGGAGGCTCTGTTTGGCTCGCGCAGCGGTTTGTTCGAAGATTTCCTCGGCAGCGACTTCTTCCGCATCGGTGACGATGCACCGTCCGTGGCGGCTGATGCCGACGAAGTGGTCGATGCGTCTTTCGGCGAATCCGCTCCCGCAACGGCGGGCACGGCGCGCCGCCGCGGCAGTGGGCTGGCCAGCCGTATCAGCGAACAGTCTGAGGCCCTGTTGCAGGAAGCCGCCAAACATGCTGCCGAGTTCGGCCGGCCCGAAGTCGATACCGAACACCTGCTGCTGGCGCTGACCGACAGCGACGTGGTCAAGACCATCCTGGGGCAGTTCAAGATCAAGGTCGATGACCTCAAGCGGCAGATCGAATCCGAAGCCAAGCGTGGCGACAAGCCGTTCGAAGGCGAGATCGGCGTGTCGCCACGTGTCAAGGATGCGCTCAGCCGTGCCTTCGTGGCCTCCAACGAGTTGAGTCATTCCTATGTGGGGCCAGAGCACTTTCTGATCGGCCTGGCCGAAGAAGGCGAAGGCTTGGCAGCCAACCTGCTGCGCCGCTACGGGCTCACGCCGCAGGCGCTGCGCCAGCAGGTGAGCAAGGTGGTCGGCAAGGGGGCCGAGGACGGCCGTGCCGAGACGCCGACCAATACGCCGGAACTCGACAAGTATTCGCGCGACCTCACCAAGATGGCGCGCGAGGGCAAGCTCGATCCGGTCATCGGCCGCGCGCAGGAGATCGAGACGACCATCGAAGTGCTGGCCCGGCGCAAGAAGAACAACCCGGTGCTGATCGGCGAACCCGGCGTCGGCAAGACCGCCATCGTCGAAGGGCTGGCGCAGCGCATGGTCGCAGGCGAAGTGCCCGAGACGCTGCGCGACAAGCGCCTGGTCGAACTCAACATCAATGCCATGGTGGCCGGCGCCAAGTACCGCGGCGAGTTCGAGGAGCGCGTGCAGAAGGTGCTCAAGGAAGTGACCGAGCACCAGGGGGAGCTGATTCTCTTCATCGACGAGGTGCACACCATCGTCGGTGCCGGCCAGGGTGGCGGCGAAGGCGGGCTGGACGTGGCCAACGTCTTCAAGCCGATGATGGCGCGCGGCGAGCTGAACCTGATCGGCGCCACCACGCTCAACGAGTATCAGAAGTACATCGAAAAGGATGCCGCGCTGGAGCGTCGCTTCCAGCCGGTGATGGTGCCCGAGCCGACGGTAGCGCAGACCATGATGATTTTGCGCGGCCTGCGCGACACCTTCGAGGCGCACCACAAGGTCAGCATCACCGAGGATGCGATCATCGCCGCCGCCGAGTTGTCCGACCGTTACATCACCGCGCGCTTTTTGCCCGACAAGGCCATCGACCTGCTAGACCAGGCAGCCGCACGCGTGAAGCTGTCGGCCACGGCGCGCCCGGTGGCGGTGCAAGAGCTGGAGTCCGAACTGCATCAGTTGCGGCGTGAGCAGGACTATGTGGCTTCGCGCAAGCAGTACGACAAGGCCGCCGAGCTCGGCAAGCGCATCGAGGCCAAAGAGGCCGAACTAAAGAAGCTCGTCGAGGATTGGGAGCGCGAGCGCGCCTCGGGCAGCGCCGAGGTCAAGGCAGAGCACGTGGCGCAGATCGTCTCGCGGCTGACCGGCATCCCGGTCAACGAGCTGACGGTGGAAGAACGCGAGAAGCTGCTGCATCTGGAACAGCGGCTGCATGAGCGCCTGGTGGGACAGGACGAAGCAGTACGTGCCGTGGCCGATGCCGTGCGGCTGTCGCGCGCGGGCCTGCGCGAAGGCAGCAAGCCAGTGGCCACCTTCCTGTTCCTCGGGCCGACGGGTGTGGGCAAGACCGAACTCGCCAAGGCACTGGCCGAGTCCATCTATGGCGATGAGGGCGCGCTGCTGCGCATCGACATGTCCGAGTACGGTGAACGCCATACCGTGGCACGCCTGGTGGGCGCGCCTCCGGGCTATGTGGGCTATGACGAGGGGGGGGCAGCTCACCGAGAAAGTGCGGCGCAAACCCTACAGCGTGTTGCTGCTGGACGAGATCGAGAAGGCTCACCCCGACGTCTACAACATCCTGCTGCAGGTATTCGACGACGGGCGACTCACCGACGGCAAGGGCCGGGTGGTGGATTTCACCAATACCATCATCATCGCCACCTCGAACTTGGGCTCGGACATCATCCAGCGTCGGCTGAAGGCCCGTGGCGCCGCCGGCGAGGAATACGAGAAGACCAAGTCCGAGGTGATGGACGTGCTGCGCGGACACTTCCGCCCCGAGTTCCTCAACCGCATCGACGAGATCATCGTCTTCCATGCGCTGGGCAAGGAGGAGATCCGCCATATCGTCGGCCTGCAGCTCGATCGTGTGGCCCGCAACGCCGCCAGCCAGGGCGTGACGCTGACCTTCGATCAGACCTTGATCGATCACTTCGCGGAGGAAGGCTACAAGCCCGAGTTCGGCGCGCGTGAGCTCAAGCGGCTGATCCGCAGCGAGCTGGAGACGGCACTGGCGCGCGAGATGCTGGGTGGCGGTATCGGCAAGGGCGATCACGCCAGCGCCCGCTGGGACGACAAGGCCGAACGGGTGGTCTTCGAGCGCCAGGAGCCACCCGCGAAGCCGGCCGAGCCTGAAAAGCCCGATGCCGCGAACGTGGCCGAGGCACCGCCTAGCGACGCGAGCAAGCCTGCGCGCAAGAAGAAGTCAGCGGGCGGCGAATCTTGAGCGATGGGAGGCTGTCGTGTCCGACCCCAACGGGCTGACATGGGCAGCCACCCTCGTGTCGCTGGCGGTCGCTATCCCCACAGCGGGGCACGCGGTCATCTACAAGCGTGACCCTCGATCGGCCACGCTGTGGGTTCTGCTGATCGCCTTGTTGCCGCTGGGCGGTTCGCTGCTGTATGGGCTGTTCGGCATCAACCGTTACCAGCGGCGGGCGCGGCGGCTGTTTCCGGGGGCAGATCCTGCTGTTCGGCAGGATCTCTCGCCCACGGTGCCCGAGCCCGTATCGCCGCCGCTTGCCGGCCTGGCGCACCTGGTGGGACGCGCCACCGGCCAGTCGCTGACCAGCGGCAACCGCATCGAGCCGCTCATCGATGGCGAGCAGGCCTACCCGGCCATGCTCGCCGCCATCGAATCGGCGCGGCACAGCGTCGCGCTGGCTTCGTACATCTTCGACGGCCAAGGCATCGGGGCGCAGTTCGTCGATGCGCTGCGCCGGGCTCATGCGCGCGGCGTGCAAGTGCGGGTGCTGATCGACGACGTGTATGCCCGCTGGACGCCCCGCAGCGCCTACCGCGCCTTGCAGCGCGCCGGCGTTCCGGTGGCGACGTTCAACCCGACGTTGATTCCCGCGCGCCTGCATGCCGCGCATCTGCGCAATCACCGCAAGCTGCTGGTGATCGATGGCGAGACGGGTTTCACCGGCGGCATGAACATCTTCGGTCCGTATTGGCGGCCCGATGCGCCGGGCCAGGCCTGTCACGATTTGCACTTTCGTCTGCGCGGGCCGGTGGTAGAGCATCTGATGCGGAGCTTCACCGATGATTGGTGCGATACCACGGGCGTGCGGCTCAGCAAGGGTTACTGGGGCGAACCGCCCGTAACGGCTGATGAGCCGGGAACCAGTTGGGCGCGCGGCATCGAGGCCGGTCCCGACGAGGCCCTGGACCGGATGCGCTGGACCTTCATGGGCGCTTTGAGCGCGGCGAAGCATTCGGTGCGCATCTGGACACCTTACTTCGTCCCCGATCAGCCGATGATCGCGGCGCTGAGTACGGCCGCGTTGCGCGGCGTGCGTATCGACGTGCTGACGCCCGCAAACGGCGACCATCCCACGGTGCAATGGGCCGCGCGCGCCCACTACTGGCAGGTGCTGGAGCACGGTGTGCGCATCTTCGAACGGCCTGGCCCGTTCGACCACAGCAAGCTGATGCTGGTAGACGGAGCGTGGTGCTGCCTGGGTTCGGCCAATTGGGATGCGCGCAGTTTGCGCCTCAACTTCGAGTTCAATGTGGAGGTGTACGACACCGCGTTGTCTACGCGGCTGTCATCCCTTTTTGATGCCGCTCGTGATGCGTCGGGCGAGATATCGGCGAAGGCGTTGCGCGCCCGCCCGCTGGCCATCCGCTTGCGCGACGGGGTGGCCCGTCTGTTCACCCCCATTCTCTAGCGACACGACTTGCGAGGTACCCTGCCCATGGAAAAGAAAGATCAATGGAACATTGGCTACTGGATCGTCGCCGGTCTGTTGCTGCTGACGCTGCAGAACTACTGGCAGGCGGCCAAGACCGTCGAGCCCGTGCCCTACAGCGAATTCGAGAAGGCGTTGGCCGAGGGGCGCGTCGCCGATGTGCTGGTGGCGGACCGCACGGTGACCGGGCGCCTGAAATCGCCGGACAGCCGGGGCAAGACCACCATCGTGGCCACCCGGGTCGAACCCGACCTGGCCGAGCGGCTGTCCAAGTACGACGTGCCCTATGCGCGGGTGGTGGAAAGCACCTGGCTGCGTGATGTGCTCTCCTGGATTCTGCCGGCGGTGGCCTTCTTCGGCGTCTGGTTCTTCCTGTTCCGCCGCTTCGCCGAGAAGCAGGGCATGGGTGGCTTCCTGAGCATCGGCAAAAGCCGCGCCAAGGTATTCATGGAGAAGAACACCGGCGTGACCTTTGCCGATGTCGCGGGTGTGGATGAAGCCAAGGCCGAGCTGGTCGAGATCGTCGATCTTCTGAAGAACCCGCAGGACTACGGTCGTCTCGGCGCGCGCATCCCGAAAGGTGTGTTGCTGGTGGGCCCACCCGGCACGGGCAAGACCCTGCTGGCCAAGGCCGTGGCGGGCGAGGCCGGGGTGCCGTTCTTCTCCATCTCAGGCTCGGAGTTCGTCGAGATGTTCGTCGGCGTGGGTGCGGCGCGCGTGCGCGACCTGTTCGAACAGGCGCGCGGGCAGGCGCCGGCGATCATCTTCATTGATGAGCTGGATGCTTTGGGCCGCGCACGCGGTGTCGGAGGACCGATCGGTGGACACGACGAGCGTGAGCAGACGCTGAACCAGTTGCTCACCGAAATGGATGGCTTCGACAGCTCGGTCGGGCTGATCATCCTTGCAGCCACCAACCGGCCGGAGATCCTCGATCAGGCCTTGCTTCGCGCCGGTCGCTTCGACCGTCAGGTGCTGGTGGACCGTCCCGACAAGAAAGGTCGCCTGGATATCCTGAAGGTCCATGTCAAGAAGATCACCCTGGCCCACGGTGTAGATCTGGAACAGGTGGCGGCGCTGACCACGGGCTTTTCGGGTGCAGACCTCGCGAACCTGGTCAACGAGGCCGCGCTGGCCGCGACCCGGCGCAAAGCGTCCGCCGTGGAGTTGCAGGATTTCACCGCCGCCATCGAGCGCATCGTGGCGGGCCTGGAGAAGAAGAACCGAGTACTCAATCCCAAGGAGCGGGAAACCGTGGCCTATCACGAGATGGGCCATGCGCTGGTGGCGCTGGCGCTGCCCGGCACCGACCCCGTGCACAAGATCTCGATCATCCCGCGCGGCATCGGCGCGCTGGGCTACACGCTGCAACGCCCCACCGAAGACCGCTTCCTGATGACGCGCGCCGATCTGGAACACAAGATCGCCGTGCTGCTGGGCGGTCGTGCGGCCGAGAAGCTCGTGTTCGGCGAGCTGTCCACCGGGGCTGCCGATGACCTCGCACGGGCCACCGACATTGCCCGCGACATGATCACCCGCTTTGGCATGGACGAAGGACTGGGCTACATCGCCTTCGCGGCGCAGCGGCCACGCTTTCTCGATACACCGGAACTGGCCCACGGCGGCTGCCGGGTGGCCGAATCGACCCAGGCGCGCATCGATCAGGCCATCCGCGACATCGTGATGGGCGTGTTCGAGCGCGCCTACCGGATCCTCGACACCAACCGCGCGGTGCTGGAGCGTTGTGCGCGCGAACTGCTGGCGCGGGAAACGCTCGACGAGAACGACATCCGCCAACTGACGCAGGGCTTGCAGTCCGAATCCCGCGCGTCGGAGCCCCTCCAGCCCGAAACCTCACTCTCTACACCCCAAGGGTCCACACCATGAGCGAACACCTTCACCTCGTTTGTCCGCACTGCCAGTCCATCAACCGCGTGCCGGCCGCCAAGCTCGCGGATCGTCCCAACTGCGGCCGCTGCCAGCAGCCCTTGTTCACGGGCGAGCCCATCGAGTTGACCACGGCGACGTTCTCGCGCCACGTGGAGCGCAGCGATTTGCCGCTGCTGGTCGATTTCTGGGCGCCCTGGTGCGGGCCGTGCAAGATGATGGCGCCACAGTTCCAGCAAGCGGCGCACCAGCTCGAACCCAGGATCCGGCTGGCAAAGGTGAATACCGAGGCTGAGCCCCACCTGGCCGCGCAGTTCGGTATCCGCAGTATTCCGACGCTCGCCCTGTTCCAGGGTGGGCGGGAGATCGGGCGTCAGGCTGGCGCCTTGGGCGCGCAGGACATCGTGCGCTGGGCATCTGCACAGGTGGGGCGCTGACCGATGCAGGACTTGCTCGGCGCCACCCTGATCCTGCTGGCGGCATGCAGCCTCGCGGATGTGGCGACGGCGGCGTTCAGAGTACCCGCCTTGCTGGGTTACCTCGCCGTCGGCGCCTTGCTGGGCCCGTCGGTCAGCGGTGTAGTCGCGCCGGGAGAAGCGCTTGATTTTCTGTCCGAGCTGGGCGTGGCCCTGCTGCTGTTCATGGTTGGGCTGGAGTTCTCCCTCGGGCACTTCTGGCTTTCCCGTAAAACCGTATTGGCGGCCGGCAGCTTGCAGATGATCGCTGTCGCCACGCCACTGACCTTGATGTTGATGTGGCTGGGACAGCCAGTTCAGCGCGCTGCGTTGCTCAGCACTGCGGCGGCCATGTCGTCCACGGCGCTGGTCAGCCGACAGCTGGCCGACCAAGGCGAGCTCACCACCCGCCACGGCCGCAGCGCCATCGGCGTGCTGGTCTTTCAGGACCTGGCCAGCGTGCCCCTGCTGGCCCTGCTGGCGATCTGGGCGCGCGGCGAGTCGCCGAAGATCGAGAGCGTGCTGCTCGAAGTGTTGGGCGTGCTGATGTTGTTCGCGGCAGCGGCCCTCGCCTCCCGTCGTCTGTTGCATGGCCTGCTGGGCTGGGTGGCGCGGCAGGGCCACGAAGAATCCTTCGTGCTGGTTTCCTTGTGCGTGGTGGTGGCTGCCGCCGCTGCTGCACACGCGGTCGGCGTATCCGCCGCCCTGGGTGCGTTTTTGGCCGGCATGGTGCTGGGCGAGAGCGACTTCCGTCACCACATGGAAAGCCACCTCAAACCGTTTCGCGATGTGTTGTCGGGGGTGTTCTTCGTGACCATCGGCCTGCAGTTGGACGGAGCGCAGATTCTTTCGGCACCACTGGCGGTGTTCGCGTGGCTGGCAGTGCTGGTACCGGTCAAGATCGGGCTCAACACCCTGGCCTTGCGGGCGACGCGCCTGTCCGCCCTCGATGCCTGGCGCACGGGCATAGCGTTGGGGCATGGCGGCGAGTTCGCCCTGCTGTTGTTGGGCATGGTCTTGCAGCAGCATCTGATTCCCGCGACCGTCGTACAACCCATGCTGGTCGCGCTGGTGCTCAGCATGGCCTTGGCACCGCTGCTGATCCGCCATCACGATGTACTTGCCCGGTTCTTGAGCCGCACCGGCGGCGTCATTCAGCCACCCCAGGCTGAAGAAGTCGAGATCGCCGCGCAGACGGCGCGATATCGAGACCATGTCATCGTTTGCGGCGCGGGCGAGCTTGGCCTGACAGTCAGCGAGATTCTTCGCCACGCCGGCGTGGCGCATCTGCTGCTGGAGGCGGACGCGCAGAAGGTCGAGGCCGCGCGTGCCGCCGGCGTGCCGGTGTTCCATGGCGATGCGAGTCGGCCCGATACCCTGCTGGCTGCCGGGTTGGCGCAAGCGCGTCTGGTGGTGCTCACGTTCGCCCATGCCCAGCAAGTGCTGCGCATCGCCCAGGCGATTGCCGAGCGCCGTCCGGCGCTGACCTTGTGGGTGTCATGCAGAAGTACGACCGCGGCCGATGCATTTCGCGCCATGCCCAACGTGCGTGTGTACCAGCAATCCTTTGCCGCAGGCCTTGGGGGGAGTGTCAGGATTTCTGTGTGTGAGGCTGTTGAATCCGTCAC